>JAFGNZ010000075.1 GCA_016926755.1 Myxococcaceae bacterium
AGCTTCCTCTCAGCCATGTCGCAGCTCAGCTCCCACAATGAGGTCCGTCGAGGCGGAAGTTGGCGGCTCACCCTCCAGGCTGCCGTGCACCCACCTCGTCGCAAGGCCTGTCGATTCCAACAGTTGGGTCAGTTCCGCAAGCGGATAGTAGCGGATGGTGTAAACCCCTGAAAGGACACGGCCCTCCGGCAGGGTGAGGCGCCTGCGGCCGTGGTCCATACCCGTCTCGGGATTGAAGCGGCTCTCCTCCTCCAGGACGCTGCCGTCCGGCAGGGTGTGCTGGAAGGCCGCGCCCGGCGACTCGCGGAGGCGCTCGTAGGGGACCGTCTGGAAGACCAGGAGCGCCCCTGGCCGCAGGCACCGGGCCACCTCCTGGAGGATGACGCGGTGCTCCGCCTCCGAGAAGGCAAAGAGCGTGGAGTACCAGGCATACGCCCCCCCCAGTGAGCCCGTCTGGAAAGGGAGGGCGCGGAGATCGCCACGGATGGCCGGGAAGCCGGGGGCGCGCTGGGACAGGGAGTAGGCGTCCAGCTCCAGGCCCACCACCCTGCCCGCCAGCGGCCCGGAGGTGTTGAGGGGTGCCGCGTGCCGGCCGTGGCCGCAGCCCAGATCCACCACAGGCCCGGGGAGCGCCAGGCCAGCGAAGCAGCGCTTCAGGTAGGCCACCTCGCGCAGAGTGATCTCCGGCGACAGGAAGGGCCGTGTGCTGCGCAGGTACAGTTCGCCGAAGAAGCTCACGGAGGACGAGTGTCGCATGTCCCAACACTGTTCCCCAATGCACCACTAAAGCTGGGGAGATGCGCTCCGCTTCAGACGCCCGTCCCAGGGGTCCTTGCTCCCTGCCGCTGTTGGGTGTGGCTGAACCCGTGGCTACTGCGCCCCAAGCATGGGCTGCCGATGAGGCTCCGCGCGCGGTGAGCGCTGGTCTGGCGGGAGGAGTTCAGGGATGGAGGGCAGTCGCCCTGGGAGGCATCCACAGCAGCGCCAGCTCCAACGGGACGGCCTCAAAGGGCTCCGCGCGCACGGTGGCACCGCCCTCATGGAAGCCCGCGCGCACCCAACCGGCCTTACCGCTCCGGTACACCTCCAGGCTATAGCGCGAGGGGTCAATGACCCAGGCGTGGCTCACGCCCTCGCCATGGTACAGCGGCAACTTTCGCCCGCGATCCATGAGCCGAGTGGAAGGAGACAGCACCTCACAGATCCAGTCTGGAGCCAGCGTCATCCACGGCACATCTGGAGGGGTTGGCATGCGCTCCCGACGCCAGCCCGCCAGATCAGGCACGAGCACATTGTTCCCAAAGTGGAGTTCCGGTTCATCGAAGAACCACCATCCGCCGGGGCCGCCCCGGCCCAGGTCGAAGGGAGGCCCGAGCAGGTTGCCCAGCCGGGTGGCCACGTGCAGGTGACGGAACGCTGGCCGAGGGGACGCGTACAGCTCATCCGCGATGATTTCCCCCACCCACCCGACCGGCAGTGCCTCAATGTCTTCGTACGTTGCCGGCTTCTTTCCCTTACCCTGCCCCATAGCCACGCCTCCCGAGAAGGTAACCTGTCAGGTTCTCTTCCTATCACCCTATTTCCCAGGGTGTCCACCTGACAGGGAGGGATTCTACGGCCCGGTCCGACATGCCCTGCGCTGCTCCGCCGGAGTCACCCTGAAACCTTCTGGATGCAGACGGGCTCTTGGAGAGCGGGACGCCGGGGCGGGCGGACCCGTCGGGGACGGGGGGACCCGCCCCGCAGCGAGGGACCCGCGACCTGTGGCTCTTGGAATGTGTCAGCCTCGATGACACCCGAGGCGCTGTCGGTCAGAACGCGCCGCCCTCGCGGTACTGGCCCCACACCTTGCGGAACACGTCGCAGATCTCGCCCAGCGTGGCGTAGGCCTTCACCGCCTCGAGGACCGGCGGCACCATGTTCTCCGTGCCGCGCGCCGCCGCCTCCACCTTCGCCAGCGCCGCCTGCACCGCCTCGCTGTTCCGCTCGGCCTTCACCTGCGCCAGGCGCGCCTTCTGCTCCTCCGCCACCTTGTCGGCGATGTGGAGCAGCTCGATCGGCGCGTCCTTCTCCGCCTTGAACGCGTTCACGCCCACGATCAGCCGATCCCCCTGCTCCACCTCGCGCTGGAAGCGGTAGGCGCTCTCGCCGATCTCCTTCTGCGGGTACTGCTCCTCCACCGCCCGGATGATGCCGCCCATCTCGTCGATGCGGCGGATGTACTCCAGCGCCCGCCTCTCCATCTCGTCCGTGAGGTACTCCACGTAGTAGCTGCCCGCGAGCGGATCCACCACCCGATCCGCGCCGGACTCGTGCGCGATCAGCTGCTGCGTCCGCAGCGCGATCGTCACCGACTCCTCCGTGGGCAACGCGTACGTCTCGTCCAGCGAGTTGGTGTGCAGCGACTGCGTGCCGCCCAGGACCGCCGCCATCGCCTGCAGCGCCGTGCGTACCACGTTGTTGTACGGCTGCTGCGCCGTGAGCGACACGCCCGCCGTCTGCGCGTGCGTCTTGAGCTGCCACGAGCGAGGGTTCTTCGCCCCGAAGCGGTAGCGCATCACGTTGGCCCAGATGCGGCGCGCGGCGCGGAACTTGGCGATCTCCTCGAAGAAGTCGTTGTGCACGTCCCAGAAGAAGCTCAGCTGCGGCGCGAACGCGTCCACGTCCAGCCCGCGCTTCACGCACTCCTCCACGTAGCCGATACCGTCCGCCAGCGTGAAGGCCAGCTCCTGCACCGCCGTCGCCCCCGCCTCGCGGATGTGGTAGCCGCTGATCGACACCGGGTACCACTTGGGCATGTTCTTCGTGCAGAACTCGATCATGTCCGTCACGATCCGCACGGCCGGCCGCGGCGCGACGATCCACTCCTTCTGCGCGATGTACTCCTTGAGCATGTCGTTCTGGATGGTGCCCGCCAGCTTCGCCATCGGAACGCCCTGCTTCTCACCCACCGCGATGTACATGCAGAGCGCCACGATCGCGCTCGCGTTGATCGTCATCGAGGTGGTGACCTTGTCGAGCTCGATCCCGTCGAAGAGGAGCTCGAAGTCGCGCAGCGAGGAGACGGCCACGCCCTCCTTGCCCACCTCTCCGCGGCTCATCGGGTGGTCCGCGTCGTAGCCCATCAGCGCCGGCATATCGAAGGCCGTGGACAGGCCCGTCATGCCGTGGCTGATCAGGTACTTGAACCGCTTGTTGGTGTCCGCCGGCGTGCCGAACCCGGCGAACTGCCGCATCGTCCAGAGCCGGCCGCGGTACATGGTGGGCTGCACGCCGCGGGTGAACGGGAACTGGCCCGGCAGCCCGATCTTCTCGGCCTGCTCGTCCTTGCGGTCCGCCAGCGTCATCACGTCCGGGATGGGGATGCCGGAGTCCGTCATGAACGCCTTGCGCCGCAGCGGCATCTTCGCCGTCACCTGGGCGAGCTCGTCCTTCGCCCACTTCTCCGCCTGCTTCGCCGCGGCCTTCACCGTGGCCGCGTCGTGGCTCTTCAGCGCGGCCTTCTTCTTCTTCGGGGCCACCTTCTTCACGGCCGCCTTGCCGGCCTTGGCCGCCTTCTGGGCGACCTTGGCGAGCTTCGAGGGCTTGCCGCCCTTCGGCCTGGCGACGGCCTTCTTCGAGGACTGGGAGGAGACAGAGCGAGCGGCGGTCTTCAGAGCGGTACGCGCAGGCATGGCGCGGGATGTAGCACCCGCACTCAGGGGTCGCAAGCTGGCGAAAGCGCGGTTGTCAGCGCTGCTTCGCGAGCCGCTCGCGCAGGCGGCGGGCCCCCTCGTCCAACACCCCGTCCGTCTTGCAGAAGGCGAAGCGCGCGAAGCCCTGCCCCAGGCTCCGGTGCTCGGGCGAGTAGAAGACACTCGGGGGAATGGCCGCCACGCCTACCTGCGTCACCAGGTGCCGACAGAAGGTCACGTCATCCGGGAAGCCCAGGTGGGAGATGGCCGCCAGGATGAAGTAGCTGCCCTCGGGCGCATGGGACGGCAGCCCCGCCTCCCTCAGCCCCCGCAGCAGCTTCTCCCGCCGCGCCAGATAGCTCCCCGCCAGCTCCTGGAAGTAGCTGTCCGGCAGCCGCAGCGCCGTGGCGGTGGCCGCCTGCAGCGGTGAGGCGGTGGCGAACGTCACGAACTGGTGTGCGCGCTGCACCGCGTCACGCAGCGGCGGTGGGGCGATCACCCAGCCGATCTTCCACCCCGTGAGGCTGAACGTCTTCCCCATGCTGCTCACGGTGACGGTGCGCTCGGCCAGCGAGGGCACCGTGGCGGGGCGCACGTGCCGGGCCGGGGCGAAGACGATGTGCTCGTACACCTCGTCCGAGAGCACCTTCACGTCGTGCCTCTCGCACAGGGCGCCAATGCGCTCCAGCTCCTCGCGGGTGAACACCTTGCCCGTGGGGTTCTGCGGGCTGTTGAGGATGAGCAGCCGCGTGCGCGGGCCGAAGGCCGCCTCCAGCTCCGCCCAGTCGATCCACCACTCGGTGTGCTTCGCGTCCGGGGGGCGCAGCGGCACGTAGCGCGCCCTGGCCCCCACGAACGTGATGTTCGCGTCGTAGGAGTCGTAGAAGGGCTCGAAGGCCACCACCTCGTCGCCCGGATCCACCAGCCCGAGGATGACGTCCAGGATGGCCTCGGTGGCGCCGCTGGTGACGGTGACCATGGTGTCCGGGTCCACCTGCTGGCCGTAGAAGCGCGCGGCGTGCTCGGCGATGGCCTGACGGAGCTCCTTCGCCCCCATGCCCATGGCGTACTGGTTGACGCCGTCCCGGATGGCGCGCTGCGCCGCCTCCTTCACCACGTCCGGTCCATCGAAGTCCGGGAAGCCCTGCCCCAGGTTCACCGCGCCGTGCTTCTGGGCCAGCGCGCTGAACTCGGAGAAGACCGTGGTGCCGAAGCGGGAGACGCGTTCCGCGGCGTGGGGCCGACTCATCGTGAGGCTCCTGGCGCCGGCGGTTCAGGGGGGAGCCGGCGCGCTACGGACGCACGATAGCGTCCACCGGCACGGAACGCTCGGGCGAGTACCCCCGGCGGCGGTTCTTCGCCCGCGAGAGGGCCAGGGAGAGCCCGGCCACCAGCACCACCACGGGCAGCACGGCCACCAGGTCCGTGGCGTAGTGGAAGCGCCCCGAGAGCGTCGCCACGATGAGGCCCATACCGGGCAGCAGCATGATCCAGAAGACCCGCCTCGCGAAGCGGAGCGCGTAGAAGAGCACCAGGAGCGTGGCCCCGGTGTGCCCCGAGGGGAAGCAGTCCCGGCTGAACACGGGGGTGCGCATCAGCGAGTCCAGAAACGGCGTCATGAGTGGCCCCGTGAGCGGCCCCGGGAAGGCGTCCAGGAGGAAGTAGCGCGGCCCGATCGCCGGCACCAGCACATAGGCCGAGTAGGTCAGCGTGAAGAAGACGCTGAGCCCCAACAGGTACTCATCGAAGGCCGTGATGCGCTTGTGGAGGTACAGCACGATCCCGAGCGTCAGGGCCCAGACGAAGTGGCCGTAGTAGCAGACCATCAGCACGTCCTGGAGCCACGGCGGCACCGCGTTCGAGACCCACACCGAGACCTGGAAGCCGAACAGCCGCTCATCCAGCGCGGCGAGCTCCGCGTCCCGGAGGACGGGGTTGATGGCATCCACCAGCGGGTTGAGCAGCTCATGGCCCAACATCGCCACCGGCAGCAGCCAGAAGTCAGCCACCCACCCCAGCAGGCGATTGCGAGGCCAGGTGGCCTGCAAGGTGCGGAGCACCAGGGGCCCCAGGGCGAACAGGGCGAAGCCCGCGGCGGAGGCAGGCGCCCCGGGAGCCCAGCGCGCCGGTCCCACGAGCAGCAGGGCCGCGATCGAGCAGGCGGCGACGATGACGAGATCCGCGCCCCGGAGGCGGACTTTCCGCGGGCTGTCGAGCAACCGCAGGCTCTCCATGGGCCAGGGGCTCATGCCGACTTCCGCTCCTCCGAGGCAGCAGAGGGCTCGCTCGCCACGCCGATCTCCAGGCTCCGCACCACCGCACCCTCTCCTGCCCCCTGTCCCTCACGATGCTTCCAGCGCTCGATCAGCGCCAACAACGCTGGGAAGAACACTGTCGTTCCCAGGAAGGTGCACATGACCCCGAGGAGCGCAATCTGTCCGATGGAGCGCAGCCCCTGGTGGTTGGCCACCAGCAGCGCCCCGTAGCCCGCAGCGTTGGACAGCGTGGCCACCACCGCCGCCAGGCCCGTGTGCCGCACCACCAGGCCCAGGGAGCCCGGCCCCTCCTCCTCATACCGGTGGTAGAGGTGCACGGAGTTGTCCACCGCGATCGCCAGCAGGTTGGGCAGCACCACGGCGTTGATGAAGTTGAGCTGCACGTCGAACAGGTACATGCCCCCGGCCAGGCACACCATGCCGAGGAACAGCGGCCCCGCCACCAGCAGCGCGCGCCGGAGGCTGCGCAGGCTGGCCAGGATGGCCAGGAACACCACCACCGCCGCCGCGCCCAGGATGAACGGCCCGTCCCCGCGCACCAGCGCGAAGATGCGCGAGGCGATGCGGTTGCTGTCCAGCACCGCCAGATCGATCCCCTTCGCCCGCGCCCCCTCCACCACCTCGTCCAGCTGCGCGGCCCAGCGGTGCAGCTCCCGCGTGTCGTAGTTGGACACCGAGGGGAACAGCAGCAGGAACATCCCCTTGCCATCCAGCGCCTCGAAGCGCCGGCGCGCCTCCACTGGCAGCTGCTCCACGCCGTAGGGCGTGGCCTCCAGCAGCTGCCGGAAGTCCTTCACGCGCTCATCCGCGGCCATGGGCTCGGGCAGGCGATCGATCAGCTCACGCAGGCGGGCGATCTCCGCATGGCGGCGCTCCACGTCGGCGGGCAGCAGATCGACGAGCGACGCGGACTGCTGGAACACGGAGTCCGCGCCGTGCCGCGCCTGCACCTCGGAGATGATCTGCCGCACCGCCCGAGCCTGCTCCAGATCCTCCACCAGCAGGATGGCCGGGTTGAGCGGAGAGCCGAGCTGCGCGGTGATGTGATCGTCCAGGCGCGAGGAGGGCGAGTCCCCCTTCAGCTTGCGCATGTCCGTCTCGAAGCCGAGCCGTGGCGCCATGAAGGCCGAGAAGCCCGCGAACGCCACCACCGCCAGCGCGATGCCGGACACGACGGGCGTGGACCAGCGCCGGCCCCCACGCGCCAGGGCGCTCTCGTGGGGAGCCTCGGCGACGGCGCTCCGGGGGCGCTCCGGGCGCAGGCGCTCGGCAAGCGACAGCAGCGACGGCCCCAGCCCGTACGCGGCGAGCACCGCCAGCATCACGCCGATGCCGGCCAGCAGGCCGAACTGGTTGAACGCCTGGAACTGCGCGAACAGCAGGACGAGGAAGGCGGCCGCGTTGGTGATGGCCGAGGTGATGGCGCCGGAGAAGGTGCCCCGCACCGCCGCCGAGAGCGCCGCTGGCACGTCCTTGTCCCGCCGCTCCTCCCAGTAGCGCATGGAGAGGTGGACGCCGTACTCGATGCCCAGGCCGATGAGGATGGCCACCAGGAAGCCCGTCACCACGTTCAGGTGGCCGATGGCCAGCTGCGCGAAGGCGAACGTGCAGGTGACACCCACCACCACCGGCAGGCCCACCACCGCCAGCGCCGACACGCGCCGCGTGGCCAGCAGGATGAGGCCCATGGCCAGCAGCGCGGACAAAAGGCCGGCGTTGGCCAGATCCCGCCGCATCACCACGTCCTCCTCGATGCGGCTCTGGAAGTTGCCTGTCGCGTCCACCTCCACGCCCGGGTAGCCCCTGGCCACCTCCGCGGCGACCGCCTTCGCCTCATCCACGAACCCGCGCGCGAAGCCCAGATCCGCCGCCGTCCCGGCCGGCTTCACCAGCAGGTACACCTCCCGGCCGTCCGCCGAGGCCAGGTGCTCCTTCACCGGCGCCGTCGTGTACCGGGCCTGGATCTCCTCGAGCGTGGGCGGCGCCTCCGTCTTCACCAGCTCCACGAAGAAGGGGTTGAGCTGCTGCCGCTCGTAGCGCAGGCGGTGCGACAGGTCCTTGTACAGCGCCCGCAGGCGCTCGACCGGCATCAGCAGCAGGCCGTTGCGCTGGAAGAACCCCACGTCATAGCGGTGCTCCACGTAGCGCACCTGCGGCAGCTTCTCCAGGCGGCCCTGCAACTCCGACGCGAAGGCCCGGAGCTGCTCGGGCGCGGCCCCTCTTCCCCGCAGCACCAGGTACCCATCCCCGCCCGCCTTCTGCGACACGCGCGTCAGATCCTGGACCTCGCGCGCGCCCTCGGGCAGCAGCTCCACGAAGGAGCCTCGGAACTCCAGCCGGGACGCAAGCAGCGCCCCTCCCAGCCCCAGCGCCATGAAGAGCGCCAGCACCCACCCAGGGCGCGCCAGCGCTGCCTGGAGGAACCGCTCGAACCATTGCTGACGCAGACTCTTCACCGGGTGCACCCTCGCCGGGCCGCTCGAAGCAAACTTCCGGCCACATATCTGTCAGGGACCCGTCAACAAATCCAGGGGCGGAGGACTTCCAATGGGTTGGAATTCACCCTGGCACCGCTGCCATAGCTTCGAGAGGTGGCGCCTTGACAGTGTTGGAAAGCCTCTTTATTCACGGCCCCGCGTCGCCCGAGGAGGTCGCACGCTGTCACCAAGGGTGCGTCAGGCCGGGACGCGCCCTGAAAAATCGTGCGCGCCCCGGATCCGCGGATCCCCCGACGCAGACAGACAGGAACTTCATGAGCGACGTCTTCGACAAGTGCCGTAGCTGGAAGGATTACCGCATCGCGAAGGCCACCGGCCTCTATCCCTACTTTCGCTCCATCGAGGCCTCACACGGGGCGACCGAGGTCGAGATCGAAGGCCGCCGCGTCATCATGGTGGGCTCGAACAACTACCTGGGGCTGTCCGCGGATCCTCGGGTGAAGGAAGCGGCCATCAAGGCGGTGGAGAAGTTCGGCACGACCTGCTCTGGCTCTCGCCTGCTCAACGGCACGCTGGCGCTGCACGAGGAGCTGGAGGTGCGGCTGGCCCGGTTCCTCAACCGCGAGTCGGCGCTGGTCATCTCCACCGGCTTCCAGACGAACCTGGCGCTGTCGTCCATCCTCGGCCGGCACGACATCGTCTTCAGCGATCGGCAGAACCACGCCTCGCTGGTGGACGGCATCCGGCTGGGGTTCGCCACGGAGCGCAAGTTCCGCCACAACGATCTGGATCACCTGGAGCAGCTGCTGGCGGCGGCCGAGCCGGACTCGGCCAAGCTCATCGTCACCGACGGCGTCTTCTCCATGGAGGGGGATCTCTGCAACCTGCCCCGGATCGTGGAGCTGGCCAAGAAGTACAACGCGCGGGTGATGACGGATGACGCCCACTCCATGGGCGTGCTGGGCGAGAAGGGCCGCGGGGTACCCGAGTATTTCGGGCTGGAAGCGGAGACGGACCTGGTGATGGGGACGTTCTCCAAGAGCTTCGCGTCGCTGGGCGGCGTGCTGGCCGGCCCGTTCGAGGTGATCAACTACATCCGCCACAAGGCGCGCTCGGTGATCTTCTCGGCCTCCATGACGCCGGCCTCCATCGCGGCGGCGCTCAAGTCGCTGGAGATCATCGAGGCGGAGCCGGAGCGCCGCGCGCGGCTGCTGGACATCGCGGAGAAGATGCACAACGGCTTCCGGGCCATGGGGTTCGACACGGGCGTGTCGGTGACGCCGGTGGTGCCGGTGCACATCGGCGATCAGGTGAAGTGCTTCCGCTTCTGGAAGGCGCTGCACGAGGCGGGCGTCTTCGCCAACCCCGTCATCCCCCCAGCGGTGGAGGCGGGCCACGCGCTCATCCGCACCAGCTACATGGCCACGCACACGGACGCGCAGCTGGATCGCGTGCTGGACACCTTCGAGACGATCGGCCGGCGGCTGGGGGTGATCCCCGAGACGCGTCCCACGGTGTACGAGCCGGTGAAGATCGCTCGGCCGGGCACGGGCGTGCGCTCCAACCGGGCCTCGGAGAAGTGGGCGGCGGGCTCCGCGGGGCAGCTGGCGGCCAAGGGCCTCACGCTGGAGCAGCTCTCGCGCATGTCCTCGCGAGAGATGGCCGGCAAGCTCTTCGACGCGGTGGAGCAGCTCACCTGGCGCGCCGCCAACCTGCAGCCGGCGGATCTGCGCAAGCTGGGCGGCGCCTCCATGCGGCTGTGGGAGAAGCGCGGCGAGCTGCCCGGGCTGCTGCTGGAGAAGGGCGCGAACTTCTTCATGCGCAACGGCCACGATCAGAACAACAGCCAGGCCGAAAGGAACTAGGCGCCCATGGCCCTCCCTGCCGAGTCATCCACCGCCGCTGCCCTCCCCGCGATTCCGCCTGACGTGACCGTGACTCCCGTGAGGAGCAGCGCGGACAAGACCGCCTTCATCCGCATGGTCTACCCCCTCTACCGCGGCGACCCGAACTGGGTGCCGCCGCTGGAGATGGAGCGCAAGGACTTCCTCGATCCGCGCAAGAACGCGTTCCTCGAGTTTGGAGAGGTGGAGCTCTTCCTGGCGCGGCGCGGCGGTGAGGTGGTGGGCCGCATCGCGGCGGTGAAGGATCCCCACTACAACGAGTTCCACGGCACCAACGATGGCTTCTTCGGCCTGTTCGAGTGTGTCAACGACGCCGGGGTGGCTCGGGCCCTGTTCGACGCCGCGGCGCAGTGGCTGCGCGCCCAAGGCTTCGTCAACGTGCTGGGACCGATGAACTTCTCCACCAACCACGAGGTGGGGCTGCTGGTGGACGGCTTCAGCACGCCAGCGGCGATCATGACGACGTACAACCCGCCCTACTACGGCGCGTTGATCGAGGCGTGCGGCTTCACCAAGGCGAAGGATCTGTTCTCCTTCGAGCTGTCCGCCTCGGCCGAGCCTCCGGAGAAGGTGGTCCGCATCGCGGAGAAGATGCGCCAGCGCGAGGGCATCACCGTCCGCTGCGTGAACCTGAAGGACTTCCCCGCCGAGGTGGTCAGGCTCAAGGAGATCTACAACTCGGCCTGGGAGAAGAACTGGGGCTTCGTCCCCATGACGGACCGCGAGTTCGATCACCTGGCGCGGGACATGAAGCAGGTGGTCCGGCCGGAGCTGGTCCTCATCGCGGAGGTGAAGGGCGAGCCCGTGGCCTTCTCCATCACGCTGCCGGACGCCAACGAGGCCCTCAAGGCCGCCAATGGCCGCCTCACCTCCTACGGCCTGCCGATCGGGCTGGTGAAGTTGCTGCTGGCCTCGCGGAAGATCCGCCGGCTGCGGCTCGTCACCCTGGGCATCAAGGAGGGCTACCGCCGCCGCGGCATCGACGCCATCCTGTACCTGGACACGCTGCGCACCGCGCGTCGGCTCGGCTACGAGGGCGGAGAGATCTCCTGGACGCTCGAGGACAACCACCTCGTGAACCGGGCGATCGAGTCCATGGGCGGCAAGCGCTCGAAGACGCACCGCGTCTACCAGCGCCCGCTCTGAGGGCCCGCTACTTCTTCCCGGCCGGAGCCTGCTGGCCGCCCCCCGCGCTGATCTCGGAGGCCTTCGTGGTGGCGGCCGACTTCTCGAGCTGCTCCCGCTTGGCCTTCAGGGTGGAGAGCAGGCCATCGAAGCCCTTGTCGGCCATCAGCTTTCGGAACTGGCCGCGGTACGTCTCCACGAGGGAGACCTCGTCCGTGAGCACGTCATAGATGCGCCAGCCGCCGCCCTTCCCCTGCACCTTGTAGAGCTTGTAGTCGACCGGGACCTGATCGGTGTTCACCGTGAGGGTGGTGGTCACGGTGGCCTCATTGCCCTCGATGGTCTCCTTGCCGTACTTCACGTTGGCCTTGGCCTGGCCAATGGCCTTCTGGGCGTAGGAGGCGCGCAGCAGCCCCTTCATGGTGTCCGCGAAGTCCTTCTGCTGCGCGGGAGTGAGGGTGTCCCAGGTCTTGCCCAGGGCCCGCTTGGCGAGCTCCCCGAAGTCGACGAACTTCTCCACGACGGTGGCCAGCTGCTCGACGGTGGCGCCGGGCGCATTGGCGGCCTTCTGGACGTCCGTGTTGCCCGCCTTGACGACCTCGAGAGGCGTGGCGGGAGTGGCTGCGAGCAGCGTGGCGGCGATCAGCGGTGCGAGCATCGTTTTCGAGTCTCCGGAAGGATGTCGGAAGAGACGACAGAGTGGGCCTGACTGTTATTCATTTCCCGCACGCGGCGTGCCGGTAACGCGGTCCAGCGCCGCTATTCCCACCCGGACGTCGAACCAGCTCTTCGCCTTGTCGGCCGACGCCTGGGCGAGCGCCGTGAAAGCGTCCACCAGCTCACGGGTGTCTCCGGTGCCGAGATCGAAGGCGGCGTAGGCGGCGGTGGACCAGCGCCGGGCATTCTTCTCCGCCTCGGTGAAGGCCTTGGCGCGCGCGAGCGCCGTCACCAGATCACCGTGGACCTTCGCCACCTCCAGGCGGATGGCCGCCTGGAGCAGCCGCTGCTGTGCCTTGAGCTTGTCCAGCTCCGCGCGGGTCTGGGCGAGCTGCGCGTTCTTCATGGGGATGTCGAAGGTGCCGCGCGCCGCGAGGCCGATGCCCGCGGTGCGATCGTTATAGGGATCGTAGGCGAAGGGCGTGCGCTGGGGCGTGGCGTTGGTGGTGTAGGCGAACCGCGCGAAGCCGACGAGCCCGAGGTCCGGGTAGTAGGCGCGCTCGCGGATGATGACCTCCTGCTCGCGCGCGGCGATCCCCGCCTGGATGGCCACCAGCTCGGGCCGGTGCTGCTCGGCGGTCGCGAGCGCCTTGTCCAGGGAAGGAGGCGCGAACTCCTCCTCCAGCGGGAGCGCCACCGCGGTGACCTCCAGCGGCTCGCCGGGCCGAACGTTCGCCAGCAGCCGGATGGCCTCCAGCGCGAGCGCGCGCCCCTGCACGGCCTCGCTGCGTCGGGCCGCCACCACCTGCCGGAAGAAGTTCACCTTGTAGGTGTCCATGCGGGACACCTGCGCGGACTCCTCCGCGAGCAGCTCGTTGATGCGCTGCGCGGCGTCATCCAGCCGCTTCGCCGTCTCCTCCAGCTGGGTGATGCCCGAGCGCGCGAGCTGGTACCCGTAGAAGGCCTGTGCCGCCTGGAAGCCGGCCTCATCACGCGCCCGCTCGCGCAGCGCCGCGCCGATGATGGGCCCCTGATCGCCTGCCTTCTCCAGCGCCGAGAGCTTGCCGAACGTGTACAGCGGCAGCAGGGCGTCGATCTCCCCGCGGACCGTCACGCCCAGCGTGCCGAAGTTCCAATCTCCCTCCAGCGTGGCCTCCGTCGTGGGCGGACCTCCGAGCCCGTCGTTGCGGGCCTCGGGGACGGGGCCGCCGAAGCCCACCACCGTCTCGAACTTGGGGAACCACGCCCAGTGGGCCTGGCGCTGGAGCGCTTGCAGCCGACGCAGCTCCGCCTCGGCCTCCTCGACGCGGGCGTCCGTGCGGCGCGCGCTCTCCACGAGCTGCTCGAGCGTGATGCGCGTGCTCCTGGGCGGAGGCTGGCCCTCCGTGGCAGCTGGCGCCCCCTGCTGTGCGGCCTGGCTCGCACCCTGGGCTGCCTGCCCCTGGGCCTCCGGGGCCGCCAGGTCCGCGGGCTCTCCAGGGAGCGCCGCGGGAGTGTCCGGCGCCGGCGCGGGAGTGGTGCCCTGGGTTCCGGGGATCGGCGTCGAGGCGCCCTGCCCTCCCGGAGCGGGTGCAGGAGCGCCTTGTGTCACCCCCGGTACATTCTGCGCAGTCGCCGTCCCGGCGGCGAGCGCCAGCCCCACCCCCACGAGATGTCCGAGCACTGTCCGGTTCACCGATAGCCTCGTTCGCGGCCCGCCTCTTCGCACGGACCGCGGCCGCGCAGCATCCATCTTCGCGGGGGCTCCGTCACCGCTTCTTTACGCTTCCCGGCGCTCCGCCAGGCGAACCCCGCTCCTCACTGTGCCGGGGCGTACGGACGCTGACATTTTTCGCGGGATCTCCTTGGCGCTCCGCGAGGCGAGAAGCACAATCCGCGCCGTTCCGACCGGCCCGGCCTCTCCGCCGCGGCCTCGAGACCAGGGAGCCTTATGGCCTACACCGATCGCGTGAAGCAGATCCTGTCGTGGTACCCGTCCGACAACCCGGGCACGCTCACCAACCTGGCCCGCCTGCTGAACACCGGCACGCTGGCCGGCACGGGCAAGCTGGTCATCCTCCCGGTGGATCAGGGCTTCGAGCACGGCCCGGCGCGCTCCTTCGGGCCCAACCCGGCCGGGTACGATCCCGACTACCACATCCAGCTCGCCATCGACTCGGGCTGCAACGCCTACGCGGCGCCGCTCGGCTTTCTGGAGGCCGTGGCCGGCAAGTACATGGGAGAGATCCCGCTCATCCTCAAGGTGAACAACTCGGACTCGCTGGCCAAGGTGCCCAACCCCATGTCCGCGGTGACGTCCTCCGTGAAGGACGCGGTGCGGCTGGGCTGCGCGGCGGTGGGCTACACCATCTACCCGGGCTCGGGCGCGCGCAATGAGCAGTACGAGGCCCTGCGGGACATCATCGCCGAGGCCAAGTCCTACGGCCTGCCCACCGTCCTCTGGGCCTACCCGCGCGGCAACTTGTCCAAGGAGGGCGAGACGGGCATCGACGTGGTGGCGTACGCGGCGCAGATCAGCGCGCAGCTGGGCGCCCACGTCATCAAGGTGAAGCCGCCGCAGGATCACCTCGAGCAGCCCGAGGCCAAGAAGTCCTTCGAGAAGGCCGGCATCGCCACCAAGACGATGACCGACCGCGTGCGCGAGGTGGTGCGCTCGGCGTTCAACGGCAAGCGCATCGTCATCTTCTCGGGCGGCGAGGCCAAGGGCACCGAGGATCTGCTGGCGGAGATCAAGCAGATCCACCAGGGCGGCGGCTTCGGCTCCATCATGGGCCGCAACGCCTTCCAGCGCCCCCGGGACGAGTCCATCAAGCTGCTCAAGGACGTGATGAGCATCTTCGCCAGCAAGGCGTAGCCCCCGCCCCCAGCGGCATCACTCCCGACGGCCGGTGCTCCTCGTGAGCCCGGCCGTTTTCATGCCTCCAGGTGCTTGGAGCGTTGACTCGTAGACAGGCACGCCCTGAGCCGCTGAGGCCCGCAAAAGCCGAAGCCCCCCGAGGGGTTTCCCTCGGAGGGCTTCATTGTGGAGCTAACCGGGATCGAACCGGTGACCTCTTGAATGCCATTCAAGCGCTCTCCCAGCTGAGCTATAGCCCCGAAACTCCGTCCTGCCGCCGCTCTGGGGAGCGGCCCGCTTCAAAAGCGGCGCCCTTCTACTTCTTTCTGGGCCGGGACGCCAGCGGTGTTTGCGTCCTGCCGTCGTTTTTCCCCTTCAACCGCGCCGCCACCGCCTCCCCTTCCTGGAGGATATCCGTAATCTCGGCCGCGTGGGCCACCGCCCGCTGCTCGGCTGCCTGCACCGCCTTCGCCTGCGCGGCGAGCGAGGCAGGGAGCTCCAGCTTCCCCTTCTGCGCCAGCCGCCACACCGCCTCGCCCAGCTCCCGGAACGCCTTGTCCTTCTCCATCTGCAGGTAGTTGCCCTGGGAGTTCAACCGGGCCAGCTCCGCGGTATGCGTCACGGCCTCGCGAAGCTGCGCCAGCTGGGCCTGCGCCGACTGGAAGGCCTGCTGGATCTGCCGCATCACCTCGGACTGCTTCACGTCTGCCAAGAAGGGGTACCCCCGGAAGAGCTGACAAACGTCCGTAGCGTGCGCCCTTGGGGACTGTCAACCCTCCTTGCGCAGGCGGGCCGCGAAGAAGCCTCCGCCCGGCACCCTGGGGGGGAGGGGCCTCAGGAAGGGCCCCTCGCAGAGCGCCGCCGCCCGCTCCGAGCCCAGCACCGGCGCCACCGGCTCCAGGGTGAAGCCCGGCTGCTTCTCCAGGAAGCCGCGCACCACCGCGTCATTCTCCTCGGGCAGCAGCGAGCACGTGGCGTAGACGATGAGCGCCCCGGGCCGGGCCTCCCGCCCCACCTCCTCCAGGAGCGCCAGCTGGGTGGCCTGGAAGTCGGTGATCGCCTTGGGGGTCAGCTTCCACTTCTGGTCCGGCTCCCGCCCCAGCGAGCCCGTGCCGCTGCACGGCGCGTCCACCAGCAGCACCTCCGCCTCTCTCAGCGGCAGCGGGTGCGGAAAGGACACGTTGCGCACGGACAGCTCCCTGACGCGCTCCCGCGCCTGGGCCAGCCGGCGCCGCGAGCGATCGCCCGCCAGCACCCTGCCCGAAGTGCCCACCATGTCCGCCAGCGCCAGCGTCTTTCCCCCTGCCCCGGCGCAGACGTCCGCCACGATACGGCCCTCCAGCGAGCCTCCGAGGGGCCGGCACACCTCGGCGATGAGCTGGCTGCCCACGTCCTGCACCTGCAGGCGGCCCGACTTCATCACCTTCGTCTCGAAGACACGGTGGCTCGCGTCGCCGATCCGCACCGCGTCCGGAGCCAGCTCCACCGGCTCGGCGACCACCCCCTCCTCCGTCAGCCGCTCGAGCACCTCGGCGCGCGTGCCCGAAGGACGCACCCGGAAGTGCAGCGCCGGCTCCTCGTTGAGCGCGGCGAGCAGGGCCTCCAGCGCCGGCTCCGGGTGCAGCGCGGCCAGCCGCTCCACCAGCCAGTTGGGGAACGAATAGCGGATGGCCAGGCGCTCGGCGGGCGCCTCGGGCAGCGGCGGCTCCGGCAGGGGCGTCTGCGCCACCCGGGCGAGCAGATCGTCCTTGATCGTCCGCGGCCGCACCGGGCCTGGCAGCTTCACCTCCGGGCCAATGCGGGCCCAGCCTTCGCCGCAGAACAGGCGCCGCCAGAGCACATAGCGCACGAGGGCCTGGTCCTCGGTGAGCCCCACCTTGCTCGGAGGGTGGCCGAGCGTCCGGGCCGCCAGATCCAGCAGGCGCTGGTGCCGGGAGAGCTCCCGTACCGCCAGGGCCGTGAAGCGCCGCTCCTGGCCTCCCAACCCGCCCGCCTCGCGCAGCGCCGTGGCCAGCGAGGCCTTCAGCGGCTCGCCTCGCAGCACCGCCACGTGCGCCTCGATCGCGGCCGTGGCGGCCCGCCGGGACGGGCGCCCCAGGCTTGCCGGTTCCAGAGGTGTGGGCCAGAGCGTGCTCACGGGATGAGGCCCCTCCTCATCCACCGCGCAGCGCCAGCGAGACCGCCAGGCAGCCCTGCTCGGTTCGCGACGTGGGAGGCTGGCGCATGGAGAGGAAGAGGTAATGCGGCGCCTGCGGATGTTCACCCTCCACCTGGAGATCTCCCTCCACCAGCAACACCCCCGCGCGCAGCGGGCTCAGCGGCCAGGGGCAGCTCGCCCCCGGCTGCATGCGGATCCAGGTCAGGGCCTGCCCTGGCTGGGCCTCCGCCAGCTGCAGCACGTGCACGCCCGCGGCCACCTCCGCCCAGCCGGACTCGACAGGCCGCTGCTTCGCCAGCCGCTCCATGTCCCCCCTCAGCATGAGGAAGCGCTCGACGAGCGCCACCATGTCCTCGAGCTGGAAGGGCTTGGCCAGGATCGCGTCCGCCTGGAGGGGCTGCAGCGCCTGCCGGATCTCCTCCTCCTGGGCCGCGCTGACGATCACCACGGGCTGGAGCCGGCGCCGGGCCGCCTCCAGGATGGTGCGCCCGCCCTGGGCCTTTCCCGTGATGCGCAGGTCCGTCAGGACCAGCTCGAAGCGGTCCTCCCGAAGCGCCGCCAGGGCCGCGTCCACCGAGCCGGCCGCGCGCACCTCCGCCAGCTCGGCGAGCACGTCCCCCATGCCCTCGCGCAGGCTCGCGTCGTCCTCGACCAGCAGCACCTTCATGGGGTTCCTCCCGCCGGGTGCCGGAACCCAGCGTCCCGGGCGCGCCCCCGGGGGCCACGCGACGCGCACAGCCCGCCTTCCGTATGGCCCTCCCCGGACTCGAACCGGGACGCGGGGTCAGCCGCAGCGGATTTTGAGTCCGCCTCGTCTACCAATTTCGACAGAGGGCCTCTGCCTGAATCGCAAAACCGGCAGACGTATAGCGCGCCGGACGCTCTGTTGCATCCGGAGATTGCGACACAGCGGGCAAATGGCTAGAGGGGACCGCGCATGTACAACCTTCTCATTGCCCTGGCCGTAGGCATCGCGATCGCACTGGGCGTCAAGCTTGCGGGCTTCTCCATCTGGGCCGGCATCGTCCCTGGCATCCTCGCCTTCTTCATCACCTTCATCCTCCTGGCCCGCTGGGTCTCCAAGCGCGTCCAGGTCCTCATGGAGTCTGTCCAGAAGGAGTTCCAGGGCCAGGCCGCCAACCAGAAGGAGGCCCTCCAGCGCGTGGATCGCGCCGTGAAGATCCTCGAGCAGGGCCTGGTCTACGACAAGTGGCAGATCATGGTCGGCCCGGAGATCCATGCCCAGATCGGCATGCTCAAGTACATGGCCAAGGATCTGGACGGCGCCTCGGTCCACTTCTCCAAGTCCAGCCCGCGCAACTACATGGCCAAGGCCATGCAGGGCGCCCTGCACTACCAGCGCAAGGAGCAGCCGGCCATGGAGGCCGCCTTCGAGGCCGCCGTGAAGACGGGCAAGAAGGAGTCCATCGTCTGGGCCGTGTATGCCTGGTGCCTGGTGCAGCTCAAGGAAAAGGACAAGGCCCTGCGCGTGCTCGCCCGCGCCGTGGAGACCAACCCCTCGGACGAGAAGCTCAAGTCCAGCCTCAGCCAGCTGCAGAACGACAAGCGGCTCAAGATGAAGCCCTACGAGCCCACCTGGTGGCAGTTCGGGCTCGAGGCTCCGCCCACGCCCGTCATGGGCGGCGGAGGGGGCGGGCGCCGCGTGCAGTTCATTACCCGACGCTAGCCCTGCACCCGCGCCCCATCATTCGTTCTCCGGAGCACGGGAATTCCTACCGGATCGCGACTTCCTCTGCGGGTACGTCTTCCAGCCGAGGTAAGACGGAGGATGTAGAGGGCGGCGCAACCGCCTGAAAACACTCCGGCCGTCTGGTTCTGTTCAGGGCATGCGGCTTGCTCCCCCGTCCACCACGCTGCTTCGGCGCGCGGTGGAAAAAGAGACGGGCGGACTTGGCAGCCGGGGGGCTCGGGTGAAGGTTGCGGAGGTCAGCGAGTGCTCGCAGCGGGCGGTGGCGGAGGCGCCAGGGGCGCGGGGGCGACTGGGGCACTCGTCAGGGCGTGGCGCTCGAGATCTTCGGCCTGCCACTTCACGGCAGGCCTGCGCAACGGAGCGGTGCATGGAACGGCGCGGCCACGGCAGTGAACGGGCCCTCATCCTCATCATCGAGGACGATGCGGGGGTGCGAGACAGCCTCGCGGATCTGCTGGTCGCGCGGTTCGAGGTGCTGACCGCGGGAGACGCGGGGGCCGGGGTGGAGCTGGCCCGGGAGCACCAACCGGATCTCATCCTCCTGGATCGCTTCCTGCCCAGCGGGGATGGGCTGGCGGTGCTGGAGACCCTCCAGGGGGACGTGCGCACGGACGCCGTGCCCGTCATCTTCCTCACGGGA
This sequence comes from Myxococcaceae bacterium, assembly GCA_016926755.1. Classification (GTDB taxonomy): domain Bacteria; phylum Myxococcota; class Myxococcia; order Myxococcales; family Myxococcaceae; genus Hyalangium. Next base: position 19,420 of record JAFGNZ010000075.1, read on the forward strand.
GACGCGGACGAGGCCACCCTGGAGAAGTGCCTGGAGATGGGGGCGGTGGACTTCATCCACAAGCCGGCCAGCGCCCGCGAGCTGCTGGCCCGCATCGACCGGGCCCTGCGCCAGAGCGAGACGCAGCACCGGCTACGGGTGCTGGCCCAGACGGACGCGCTCACGGGCCTTGCCAACTTCAGATCGCTCACGCTGCGGATGGAGGAGGAGTTCCGGCGCGCCAGCCGCTACCAGTACCCGCTCTCCGTGGTGGTGATCGATCTGGACCACCTGAAGGCCATCAACGACGGGATGGGGCATGACGTCGGCAACCGGGCCATCCTGGCGCTCGCCGCGCACCTGAAGAGCAACCTGCGCGAGTCGGACTTCGCGGCCCGCTTCGGCGGGGACGAGTTCGTCGCCCTGCTGCCACACCAGACGGCCATGGAGGCGGCGGCCTTCGCGGAGCGCATCCGCGCGGGGCTGCGCAACGTCACCGTACAACGCAGTGATGGACGGCCGGCTCCTTTCGGGCTGAGCGTGAGCGTGGGCATCGCCGACCACTCGCTGAGCGCGCCGCGGGAGAGCACCGAGGCGCTGCTGAAGGCGGCGGATGCGGCGCTGTACGTGGCCAAGCGCGAGGGGCGGGATCGGGTGGTGGTGTACGGCGCGACCATGCCAGGCCCTCCTCCGGTGGTGGCGCAGCGGCACTGAGGCGAAGGGCGGGCAGCAGGAGCACCGAGGGCGAGCGAGGGCGCGGATGAGCGGAAGCAGGCTGGTGGGCGGTTCGAGGGTGGCGGTGATCGGCGGGGGCGTGGCCGGCGCGGGGCTGGCCGCCTCCCTCCTCTTCAATGGACGGGCCCGAGGGATCGTGCTGGACGTGCGGGTGTATGCGCGAGGGAGCCCGGACAGCGTGCCGCCTCCGGTGGTGCTGACACCCGAGTGTCGCTCGCGCATGGCCGCGCTGGGCTGCCGCGTCCCGCTGGACTGGCGCGCGCACGAGCTTCGCGGGGTGGAGATCCTCGCCCAGGGGCGCAGGGAGCTGCTGCCCGCGCCTCCCGGCGGGCTGTGGGTGGTGGATGGCTGGCCGCAGGGCCAGGGGGGGCTCGAGGTGGTGCGCGAGGCGCTCATCACCGCCGCCACGACTCAGGGGGCCCGGTTCGTGAGCCGCCATGTCGAGCGCGTGGAGCACCAACTCCCCGCGCCGGATGCGCCGGCCGCGGTGCGCAGCTGCGGTCCGCTGGTCGTCCGGGCGCAGGGCAGCGGCGAGCGCTTCCACGCGGTGGCCCTGGCGACGGGGGCGGGAGGCTCGCTCGGGGAGGCCTTCTTCCCTGGCTTCCGCCCGGCGCCCACCGTGCCCGCCGTGCAGGCGAGGATTCGCCAGGGCACCTCGCGGCTGAACCTCTCGCCGCTGGCCCGGCTGTGGCTCGCTCCCCTGCCGGCGGTGGATGGCCTGTTCCTGCTGCCGGGCTCCCACTCGGTCTTCGCGCTCGCCTTCGGGCCGGCGGTGACGCCGTCGGATCTGTGCCAGGCGCTGATGATGGCGGCGCGGGATGGGCTCCTGGAGGAAGGCTTCGAGGTGTCGGCGCTGGAGACGACACGGCTGCCCTTCGGGCCGGGGCGCTCGCTGGTGGCGCCGGGGCAGCTCGCCGTGGGGGCGGCGGCGCTCGGGCACCCGCTGCAGATCGGGCTGTCGGAGACGCTGGCCACGTGCAGCCGCGCCGCGGTGGGGCTGCTGGATGCGGGGCTGGAGGCGTCCGCCCTGGAGCGCCGCTACGTCCGCGAGGGGCTCTCCGAGCTGCTGGAGGATGCCTCGGCGGGGGCGCGCTCCATCGCCTGGCTGCGGCGAGCGGGGCGCCGGGCGCCAGCGGCGTTCCTGGCGGCGCGCCGGAGGGGCTCGGTGGGTGGGGTGTACAGCGGCGGCGTGCTCGGGCTGGCCGCCCCTACCCCGCTGGCGCTGCTGGCTTCGGCGCGCTGGGCGGGGATGCGCGAGGTGGTGGGCTCCTGGCTGCGGATGACGGTGGAGCCGGTGCCCACGGCCATTCCCTCGCTGGAGCCGGACCTCTACTACGTCGTGGATGACGATCCGGACGCCCGCGAGGCGCTGACGCAGCTCCTGGAGTCCACGGGCGCGACCGTGGTGTCCTTCGCGGACGAGCTGGCGCTGTTCTGCGCGGTGGCGCGACGGCCGCCCACGGCGATCCTGCTGGATGTGGTGCTGCACTGGGTGGACGGACTGCGGCTGGCCGAGGGGCTCAAGCAGCACCCGCTCACGCGGCACACGCGGGTGGTGGTGATGAGCGGGCTGAACCGGCCGCACATCCGACAGCGGGCGTTGGACGCGGGCGCGGAGGCCTTCCTCCCCAAGCCGGTGGATCCGGAGCGGCTGCTGCGGCTGTTGATGGGCCGCGACACCGAGGCTCCGCGCTCGACGCCGGCCCGGCCCTCGGAGGGCGCCTCGGACGCGGAGTCCGGCCGCTACGCCTCCTGAGGTCGGCGGCGGAGCCTCTCGCGGCTCATGGGCGTGAGGCTCAGCCCCCCAGGCTTCGCAGTGCGTCGTACGGCGGGGCCACGTGCACCGCCCCGGCTTCCTTGCGGAACCACGTGAGCTGGCGCTTGGCGTACCGGCGCGTCTCCCGCGCCGTGTCCTGGATCGCCTCCTCCAGGGTCATCCGGCCCTCGACGACCGCGCGCGCCTGCACGTACCCCACGCTCCGCATGGGCGCTGCCTCCGCATACCCGCGGGCCAGGAGCTCCCGCGCCTCCTCCACGAGCCCCCGCGCGAACATCGCCTCCGTGCGCGCGGTGATGGTGCGGTAGAGCTGCTCCCGCGGCGGGGCCAGCACGAACATCCGGAACGGATACCGGTCCGGCGCGAAGCCGTGCTCCCGGCGCCACTGCGAGGCCGGAATCCCTGTCTGGGCGTGGATCTCCAGCGCGCGGATGACTCGAACCAGATCCTGGCTCGGCAGCTTCGCCGCCGTCTCCGGATCCACCTGGGCGAGCTTGCGGTGGACGGCCTCCCGGCCCTCCGCGACCGCGAGCGCCTCCAGCGAGGCCCGGAGCGCCGGATCCGCCCCCGGGGCCTCCACCACCCCGTGCAGCAGGATCCGGAGGTAGAGCCCCGTGCCTCCCACGACGAACACGGGGCGCCCGCGCGCGGAGATCTCCTCGATCGCCGCGTCCGCCCGCCGCTGGTACTCCGCCGCCGAGAACGGCTCGAGCGGATCCACCACGGAGATGAGGTGATGTGGCACCGCGGCCAGCTCCTCGGGGGAGGGCTTGGCCGTGCCGATGTCGAAGGCGCGGTACACCTGTTGGGAGTCCGCGTTGACGATCTCGCCACCGGCACGGAGGGCAAGCTCCACGGCGAGGCCCGTCTTCCCCGAGGCTGTCGGGCCAGCGATGACGGTGAGCTGCGGCTTCACGGGCGCCAGTCTAGCTGGCGCCCGCGGTCATGGCCTCATCGCGGCCAGACGGCCACGGAGTCGATCGATCGGCCAGCCACGCCGGACCATACGGGGCTCAGGTAGTTCATCAGCTCCTGCCGGCTGATCTCCAGCGGCCCGATCTTCGAGAGCGGATCGTTGATGATGTAGTTGTCGCCCCGCTTGCCCGTGACCGTGATGAAGTGGAGGCCGTTGTAGTAGTAGGCGTTATCGGAGCCGACCCGGGCGTGATACCCGGAGGGGTTGCCCAGCGACACCACCAGCTTGCCCTCAGCGAGCGCCTGATCGACGCCATCGATGCCGCTGCTCATCTGCGTGTTCATGCCGGCCGCCGCGGCTCCCCGGTAGATGTCGTCCGGGTGGGTGAGCGCCCCGTCGTTGCGGTGGCCCTGCATCAGGAAGCGCGTCTCGTCGATGAACCCCTCGATGTCTCCCGGATGCTGCACCGTGGCGCCGTTCGCCGACACTCCGAACGCGCGGAGCGCCATGGCCAGGCTCGCCGGGCCGCAGTTGTTGGAGCTCCAGGGCCCATTCGGGTTGTACTGGGGGTGGACGACCTGCGACATGAAGTAGCTCGCCGGATCCCCCACCACGACCGGGGACGGGGAAGGCGACGGGCCCGGCCCGGGCTGCGGAGCCGGAGCGCCACCGCCGGGGATGGTGAGCCGCTGCCCGATCGAGATGCGATCCGGGTTGGTGATGCCGTTGGCCTGGGCGATGGCCTGCACGCTGGTGCCGAAGCGCCGCGCGATGGCCGACAGCGTGTCCCCAGGCTGAACGGTGTACGTCGTCTGGGAGCCAGGGCTCGGCGCCGGCGCCGGCGCTGGCGGCGGGACCGGGGCTGGAGCAGGAGGCTGGGGTTGGCTCGTGGGGATGGTGAGCCGCTGCCCGACCGAGATCCAGTTCGGGTTGGAGATGCCGTTGGCCTGGGCGATGGCCTGCACGCTGGTGCCAAAGCGCTGGGCAATGCGGAAGAGCGTATCCCCCGGCTGGACCACGTAGGTGGTACCTGCGCCGCGGCCCTGGAACGAGGACGCGGCGGGGCTCGCGAAGCGAGCTGCGCCGGCGTCGAAGGCATCCGAGCTCATCCGGGACGAAGAGGGCTTCGCGGTGGCGCTGGACGCCGCGGATTGCGGCATCTGGAGCGTCTGGAGGGACTGCGCGGCGAACGGACGGAACGACTGGGAGTTCTCAGTGGCAACGGAGCGCATGGCAATCTCTTGAGGTAGGAGAAAGTAAGTGGATGAGGTTTAAATCAACACACACACCCATGTTATCGACCTATCGATTAATTTGTTTCCTGGGCATGTGCGACTCCCGCTGACTTGCTGCGACATCTCCAGAGGGAGACTCGCGGGGATAGCGAGGCATGGGTGACGCCCCTGGCCACCGTTCATCCATTTCTTAGAGAATGTTATTGAGGCAGTGGGAGCGCTGTCCGCTCCGTACGGCCGTTCAGGCGGGTAGCCGCGGCAGGGGACGTTCACTAGGTTCCCGGCCACCATGACTCGCCTTCCGATCCTGCTCCTTGCCGCGCTGCTCGCCCCCAGCGCCTCCGCGGCCGAGACCCTCACCCTCTACTCCGGCCGCAATGAGCGCCTCGTGGGGCCGCTCTACAAGGCGTTCACCCAGAAGACGGGCATCCAGGTGAAGGTGCGCTACGGCGAGACGCCGCAGCTCGCCGCCACGCTCCAGGAGGAAGGGGCGAAGACGCCGGCGGACGTGTTCATCGCCCAGGACGCGGGGGCGCTCGGGGCGCTGGCGCGCGCAGGACAGCTGCAGCCCCTCCCGAAGGAGCTGCTGGACAAGGTCGACGCGCGCTTCCGCTCGCCCGAGGGCCTGTGGGTGGGCCTCAGCGGCCGGGCCCGCGTGGTGGCCTACAACACGAACAAGGTGAAGCCGGACGCGCTGCCCAAGAGCATCCTCGGGTTCACGGATCCGAGCTGGAAGGGCCGCATCGGCTGGGCCCCCACGAATGCCTCCTTCCAGGCCTTCGTCACGGCGCTGCGGCTCCTGAAGGGCGACGCGGCGGCGAAGCAGTGGCTGGAGGGCATCAAGGCCAACAAGCCGCGCGCCTACAAGAACAACGCGGCCATCATCGAGGCGCTGGGGCGCGGTGAGATCGACGTGGGCTTCGTCAACCACTACTACCTGTACGGCGCCAACAAGAAGCGGAGCGAGCCGCTGCCGGTGGCCAACCACTTCGTCGCCGCCGGAGATCCCGGCGCGCTGGTGAATGTCGCGGGCGTCGGGCTGCTGAAGGGCTCGAAGAAGACCGAGGCGGCGCTCAAGCTCGTCGCGTTCCTGCTGGACGCGGAGGCGCAGCGGCACTTCGCGAAGGAGACCTTCGAGTATCCGCTGGTGCCGGGCGTGGAGGCCGCTCCGGCGCTGCCGGCGCTGAGCCAGGTGGGCTCTCCGGACCTCGATCTGTCGAAGCTCGAGGATCTGCGAGGGACGCTCAAGCTCCTGCAGGAGACCGGCGTCCTCTAGGCCGGAGCTCGAGAGCCCCGAATGTCCCGTCGCCCCTCCAGGCCCTTGCTGGCCGCAGGGCTCGGGGTGGCCGCGATCACGCTGCTGCCTGCTGTCTACCTGCTCGTCCGCGCGGCGGAGGCCAGCTCGGAGTCCTGGGCCCTGCTCTTCCGGGCTCGAACGATCTCGCTGCTGGGGAGCACCCTGGGGCTCGCCCTGGCGGTGACGCTCTGCGCGGCCACGCTCTCCCTGCCGCTGGCCTGGCTCACCGCCCGGACGGATCTCCCCGGGCGACGCGTGTGGACGGCGCTGCTCTGCCTGCCGCTCGCGCTGCCCACCTTCGTCAGCGGGTACGTGCTGCTGGCGGCCTTCGGCACGGGCGGCGCGTTGGAGGCTCCGCTGTCCCGGCTCGGCCTGCCCGTGCCTCCGGTGTACGGCTTCCCGGGGGCCCTGCTCGCGCTGACGCTCTCCACCTATCCGTACCTCTTCCTCGCGCTGCGCGCCGGGTTGCTCGCGCAGGATCCGGCGCTGCTGGAGAGCGCGCAGAGCCTCGGGCTGACGCCCGCACGGGCCTTCTGGCGCGTCACGGTGCCCCTGCTGCGCCCCGCCTTCGCCTCCGGCTCCCTGCTGGTCGGGCTCTACGTGCTGTCGGACTTCGGCGCCGTGGCCCTGGTCCAGTACGACGCCTTCTCCCGCATCATCTATATGCAGTACGAAGGAGCGTATGATCGTGCCTACGCCGCGCTGCTCGGGCTGGCGCTGGTGACGGTGACGGTGCTTGTGCTCGCGCTGGAGGTCTGGGCCCGTGGCCGGGCCGGCTATCACCGCAGCGCCAAGGGCGCCTCCCGCGCCGCGCTGCCGGTCCGCCTGGGGCGCTGGCGACTGCCTGCGCTGGCCCTGTGCGGCGCAGTGGTGGCGCTCGGAGTCGGGCTGCCGGTGGGCATCCTCCTCTATTGGGCCCTGCGTGGCCTGGCGGATGGGGAGGCCGTGGTGCTGGGGCCCGCGGTGAACTCGGTGCTGGCCTCGGGGCTCGCCGCGGTGTTGTCCGTGGTGGCGGCGCTGCCGCTGGCCGTGCTGGGGGCGCGCTTCCCGGGGCGGTTCGCCACCGCGCTGGAGCGCAGCGCCTACGTGGGCTACGCGCTGCCGCCCATCGTCCTGGCCCTCTCGCTCGTCTTCTTCGGCATCAACGTGGCGCCCTTCCTCTATGGAACGCTGGCCATGCTCCTGCTGGCCTACCTGGTGCGCTTCCTCCCGCAGGCGGTGGGCGCGCTGCGCACGGCCCTGCTCCAGATCTCCCCTCACCTCTCCGAGGTGGCGGCCACGCTGGGGCACCCTCCCCCTTCCGTCCTCGCCCGTGTCACCACGCCGCTGATGGCTCCGGGCCTGCTGGCGGGCGCGGCGCTCGTCTTCCTCACCGCCATGAAGGAGCTGCCCGCCACGCTGCTGCTGGCGCCCATCGGCTTCGACACGCTCGCCACGCGCGTCTGGAGCGCCACCGCGGAGGGGCAGTTCGCCCTGGCCGCCCCGCCCGCGCTGCTGCTGATGGCCGTCTCCGCGCTGGGCGTGGGCCTGCTGCTCTCCCAAGAGGAGCGCGCATACCCCGAGTAACGGGATAGTGTGCGCCCGCGCGATGCCGCTGCTCTCGATCGACCAGATCACCCTCCGCTATACCGCCAGTGGCACCGCCGCGGTGGACGGGCTCTCCCTCGCGCTCGAGCCCGGTGAGACGGTGGCCCTGCTCGGCCCCTCCGGCTGCGGCAAGACGACGACGCTGCGCCTCGTCGCGGGCTTCGAGCGCCCGGAGGCTGGCCGCATCACGCTGGAGGAGCGCGTCCTCGTCGGCCCGGGCGTCTTCGTGCCACCGGATCAGCGCCGCGTGGGCATGGTGTTCCAGGACTACGCCCTCTTCCCGCACCTGTCCGTGCTGGACAACGTCACCTTCGGGCTGGAGGCCCTGCCGCGCCGCGAGCAGGTGCCCCGCGCCCGCGCCATGCTGGAGCTGTTCGGGCTGGGCGGCTTCGAGGCGCGCATGCCGCACGCGCTCTCCGGCGGCCAGCAGCAGCGCGTGGCGCTGGCCCGGGCGCTGGCTCCGGGGCCTCGGGTGTTGCTGCTCGACGAGGCCTTCTCCAGCCTCGACGCCGCGCTGCGCGCCTCTACCCGGGTCGAGGTGCGCCGGGTGCTCAAGTCCCTGGGGACCACCGTGCTGCTCGTCACGCATGACCAGGCGGAGGCCATGGCCTTCGCGGATCGGCTGGCGGTGATGCGCGCCGGGAAGGTGGAGCAGATCGGGACACCGGAGGCCATCTACACGGCGCCGCGCAACGCCTTCGTGGCGTGGTTCCTCGGGGGCACCAACCTGCTGCCGGGCAGCGCCTTCGGCAACGGCGCGCGGACGGTGCTCGGCGTCATCCCCCTGATGGGGACGGCGAAGGGCCAGGTCCTCCTGTCGCTGAGGCCGGAGGCCCTGAGGCTGGTGCCGGACACGGACGCGGTGGCGCTGGGAGGTGCGCTGCGCGCGGAGGTGCTCTCGCGCGAGTTCCAGGGGCACGGCGTGGAGTTCACCGTGGGGTGCGGCGGCATGGAGTTGACGGTGCGCGGCGCGCCGGAGCTGCCGTTGGGTCCAGGCGACAGGGCGCGTCTGGAGGTGGTCGGCAAGGCCGTGGTGCTGGAGGACGCTCCGCCGGAGGCGGAGGCCCAGTCACGGCTTGAGTAGATGGATGGCCCCCCTTTCGGGTGGCCCCAGCGGTACTCAGGCCGCCTTGGACCGTTCAGTCTGACGCAGGTAGCATCCAGGGGCATCTACCATGGCAAGCCGCAATCACTCGACATAGCCCTGGAAACCTCCAGATGGTCCACTGCTCTCCGTTCCTCACGCTGCTCTCGCCAATTGTCGCGGCAATGCTTCTTTGCGGTTGTATGGATTGCGCAGCGAGAGATCCTCAACCAAGCAAAGACCCTGGATCCCATCAACCCCAAGAGTCGCTGGCCGAGAGTCTCGGCCTTATCGAAGAGCAAAGTCTGGAGCCTTATCGCTACCGTTTGAACAGGTTGGAGGGGGAGCTCGATACTGAAAACCGGTATCGGTCAACCGTTTTGATCAGACCCAACGGGCAACTCCAAGAAGAGGGAGAAGGGCGATGCAGTGGAGTCCTCATCAGCTCTCGCCTTGTCCTGACAGCGGGTCATTGTGTGTGTAGTCGCCAGACTCGCGAATCTGGCGACATTCGTCATGTCGTCATTGATGGCTCAGCCTGCGCGACGACCGCGAACGTAGCGGTAGTAACCTATCTTCCTACACTACCAGGAAACGATACTCACTATTGGCACCAAGACTACCGTGGCAAAGTACGACCCCACCCTGATCTCAAGATAACGCTTGATTCCAGTGGGGGGATGGTGTCGAGCAATGCGGATCTTGCAATGATCATTCTCGACACACCAGCACCGAGCGATCTGGAACCCACCGCACTGGCGGAGACGGATGTTGAAGCCAATGAGTCTATTGTCCTGGTCGGCTTTGGGCACGACAGCACATGGGCTGAGCTCCACGAAATGCGCCGCTTCAACAGGGAAATGGTCGCTGAGACCATGTCAAAGGGTGCTGTGAGGACATTGATGCAACAGTCCAACCCGACGGCAGACAATAATGATAGCGGTGGCCCATGTCTCCGCGAAACGAGCCATGTCCCTGTTGTCGTCGGCATTTCAAGCAGAGGGCTGGGTGAGGGTTCAACCTTCACGAGCACACACGCCTACAAGGCGTGGATAGGCGAAGCACTCCGGCAAGCGTCCCGGGCAGACGCCGATTCAAGTCCGCGCTCTCCGTGAGCCGTGAACTTATTCAGTCACCTCAGTCATCTGCGCACACAGGGGAATGTCCCATGATCATCGCTGGATGTTGCCGTTGGCTCACGTGGCTGTGCGGCCTTTTGCTGCTACTGTCACCCAGCGCATGTGGAACCGGATCTTCCTCCCTGGAAGGATCGCGGACTCTGGTCCCAGATATGGATATGGGCAGCCTCTTGTCCATATATCCAGGACCGGCTGATGTCGCGAATCGCTATGCATCCAGTGTCATCGTGATACGGACGACTGATGGCAGAGATGAGCCTGAAGGTGGTTGCAGCGGCGTTCTCATTGATCCGAGTCTCGTCCTGACTGCAGGGCACTGTGTCTGCGAGATGCGAACACTCCGTACCGCGGACGACAAGGCTCTGGTCGGAAGGAGATTGGAAGAAGCTGTGCCCTCCGCCAAAGGCAGCGAGCGTGCGAGAGAAGACCCCGCCAGAACGTGGCGCGAGGATGTCTTGGCGAGGTCCCATGCAGCCATTGACGGATCTCAATGTTCCATGGGGGCGCGCGTGCTTGCTCTTGAGTATGTCTCGCCGGCCATGAGACCTGACTACCGGTCTTACCGCGGAGTTGCGATCAGGCCTCATCCCAGGCTTCTGATTCTTGATGGAACCGATGGGAAAGGGCTGTTCAGAGAGGCCGACCTCGCCATCATTCGATTGGAGAAGCCCGTGAACGAGAACCTCCGAACCATCAAACTGCCACAAGCAGAGATTCAGCGCGAGGAGCCGATTATCATGGTTGGATTCGGTCGGGGTGAGACCGATTACGCCAATGCGAAGTTCGGATATCGCCATGTCGGAGAGGGCCGAGTGACAAAAGTCGAGCGATTGGCTTCAGGCGGCATGAAGTTCGCCGCTGGAGGAAGCGCGGTCGACGGGGAGCTCTTCTCCGTGCTTCATGGCGGGGACAGCGGTGGGGGCGCGTTCAAGAAGGATGATGACACCGTGCTTGTAGGTATCGCAAGTTCGCTATCAGCAGATAGAAAGACTTCTATCTATACGAGCACGTATCCCTACAAGAAATGGCTGGAGGGTGAGAAGGCGGCTGCGCGCCAGACTTCTCCATAGTCTAGAGGCGCCAGCTTCAATGCGCGGCGCGCACGGTCTGCGCCACTTCGTTGAGCGCCACGGGGATCGGCTCACCGCCCGCCATCGGCTTGAGCTGCCCCTTCCCGCTCTCCCGCTCCGTCTGGCCGAGCACCAGCGCGAAGCGCGCGCGCGTCTTGTCCGCTCGCTTCATCTGGCTCTTCAGGCTCCCGCCGCGCGTGTCGAACTCCACCCGCAGCCCCTCCCGACGCAGCCGGCTGGCCAGCTTGAAGGCCTCGTCCGCCGAGCCCTCGTCCGCCACCGCGATGAACACGTCCGGAGGCGGCGCGTACTTCTGCCCGCCCTCCTTCAGCAGCAGCGTCAGCCGATCCAGCCCCAGCCCGAACCCCACCGCCGGCAGATCCGGCCCGCCCAGGCTCTTCAGCAGCTTGTCGTACCGGCCACCCCCGCCCACCGTGCTCGCCGTCCCCAGCGCTGGGTGCGCCGCGATGAACTCGAACGTCGTGCGCGTGTAGTAGTCCAGCCCGCGCACGATCCGCGGGTTGATCACGTACCGCACCCCCAGCACGTCCAGCTTGCGCCGCACGTCCCCGAAGTGCGCCTTGCACGGCTCACACAGGAACTGGAGGATGTCCGGCGCCGCCTGCACCACCGCCTGGCACTTCGCGTTCTTGCAGTCCAGCACCCGCATCGGGTTGCTCTCGAGCCGCCGCTGGCAGTCCTCGCACAGCTCCGCCCGGTGCGCCGTCAGGTGCTCCACCAGCTTCTGCTGGAACACCGGCCGACACGCGTCATCCCCCAGCGAGTTCAGGTTGAGCGACACTTCCTTCAGCCCCAGCGCCTCCAGGAGCTGCACCACCATGTCCATCAGCTCCACGTCCTGCGCCGCCTCGCGCGAGCCGATCGCCTCCGCCCCGATCTGGAAGAACTGCCGGTAGCGGCCCGTCTTCATCCGCTCGTACCGGAACATCGGGCCGATGTAGTACCAGCGCGTCAGCGGCTCCTGGTTCGCCACCGAGTGCTCGATGTACGCGCGCACCGCCGGCGCCGTGCCCTCGGGGCGCAGGGACAGGCTGCGGCCCGCCTTGTCCTCGAAGGTGTACATCTCCTTGCCGACGATGTCCGTCTCCTCGCCCACGCTGCGCACGAAGAGCGCCGTGTCCTCCACCATCGGCGTGCGGATCTCCCCGTAGCCGAACCGGGCGAACAGCTCGCGCGCCGTGCGCTCCACGTGCTGCCACGTCTCCACGGGCGCCATCTCCCCGCCCAGCTCCCCAGGCAGGAGATCGTTCATCCCCTTCACACCGGCGATCTTCTGGCTCACACGATCTCCCCGATGCGCTGGCCCATCCGCACCACCGCCTCCGGCTGCAGGCTGTCGTCCCACTTCACCCGCTTGGGCTCGAACAGCAGGATCACCGTGGAGCCCATCTCGAAGCGCCCCAGCTCCCCGCCCTTCTCCACCGGCAGGTGCGTCTCGTAGGCGTGCACCTTCCCCGGCTTGCCGTCGTGCGTGATGATCTCGTCGTAGGCCGCCTTGATCCGCGACACGCACGTGGCGCCCACCTTCACCACCGCGCACTTGCCCGCCACCGTGTCCAGGTACGTCACCAGCCGCTCGTTCACGCAGAACAGCGACTGCTTGTTCTTCACCGAGGCCGGGTTCACCGGCCAGAACTCGCCTGGGATGTACGCGTAGCCCGTGATGGCGCCCGCCAGCGGCGCGTGGATGCGGTGGTAGTCCCGCGGCGACAGGTACAGCGTCGTCCACGCCCCGCCGTGAAACGGCGCCGCCGCCGCCGTGTCTCCCAGCAGCTCGTCCACCGTGTATTCGATCCCCTTGGCCTGCAGGCACCGCCCCTGGTCCGAGTAGCCCACCTGGGACACCCGCCCGTCCACCGGCGACACCACCACCCGCTCCCCCGCGTCCACCGGGCGCAGCCCCGGCTTCAGGCCGCGGGTGAAGAACTCCGCGAAGGTGGGGTAGGCGTCGAACGAGTGCTCCGCCTCGTCCATGTTCAAGTTGTACGCCTTGGCGAAGGCCCTCATCGCCACCCGGTGCACCGGCGCTGGCGCGGGGAGCCGCGTGGCCAGCCCCACCATCGAGGACAGGGCCGACTTCGGCAACAGCTGCATCAACTTCATGAAGGTCTGCTCGTTCATTCGATCAGGATCCCGAGATTCCAGGCAGGAGGAGACGCGAACCCTCGCCGGCTCACCGGCCGCCGTCCGCCCCCACGGTCCCCCCATCCGGCAACTGCCATGTCATGCGGAAGGCGCTCTTCGGTAACACCGTCAGCACCTTGCCGTCTTCAATCAGGACGACCTGCCCGACGAAGCGCGGGAACGACTGGCTGCACCTCGCCCGATCGGACATCTCCCAGGACTCCCGCGGCCCGCGCCCATCCACGTTGACCGTCTTCCCCCGCTGGAAGCAGCCCAGGTAGCCGGCCGTGAGCTCCGACGCCGGGGTGCCCTCCACGGGGCCCGCCGCGCTCGTCCCCGCATCCCGCGGCCCGGCGGGGGCCGGGGTGGGCTCGGTGGGCCTCGTGGGCACCGGCTGCAGCGCGGACGGATCCACCGCCCGCGCCGCCGCGAGCGCGTCCTCCTGCGCCTGCTGATTCGCCTGCGCGCGCGCCCGCCCCTCCGTGATGCGCTGCTTCAGCTCGCGCGCGGACTGCGCGTCCAGGCTGTCGGCGGGCACCTGTTCCAGCTGCGCCTCGATCTCGTCCATCTCCGGCGCGAGGAACGCGCCATCCAGCTTCTGCGCGTACAGCTTGCTGAAGCGCTTGTGGGCCTGCTCATACGCCTCCGACGGCGCCGCGGCCTCCTTGCGGCACGCGGCGGGAGCCAGCGCGATCAGGACGGTGAAGACAAGGCCCACGAGGGGCCGACCCAGGGTCGTCAGGCTGAGGTTGCGCACAGGGGGCGGTTATATGCCACGTTTCCGGCCTCCCCGCCGCATTTCCGCGGGCCGGGGCCCCTCCGCGCGCCTCCTCGGGTGCTCAGACGCCCAGGAACAGGCGCTTGCCGAAGTTGAGCGCCAGATCCGCGTCGAAGATCTTCTGCGCCGCCGTCTCGATGTCGTACTCCACGCGCGTGTACTCCACCGTGCGCGCGTCCGTGTCGCAGATCACGAAGCAGGCCCGGTTGTCGTAGTCCCGCGGCTGCCCCACGCTGCCCACCGAGATGATGTACTTGTAGCCCCGGCGGATGCCGAACTTCTGGGCCACCACGTCGTTCACCTCGCCGTTGCCGATGGCGAACGCCTTGCACAGGTGGCTGTGCCCGATGAACGTCACCTCCGGCAGCTCCGACACGAACGGCGTCAGCTCCCGCGCCTGCTCCAGCGCGAAGATGTACTCGTACGCCTTGGGCTCGATGGGCGAGCCGTGGCAGAAGCCCACCTCGCCAATCCGGTACGTGTACGGCAGGCTCCGCAGCCACGCCAGGTTGTCATCCGACAGCACGCTGGCGGACCAGTCCAGCGCGTGCCGGGCCGCGTCGTAGTAGTACGAGTAGTCCATCCGCCCGGCCACCGCCGCGTCGTGGTTGCCCAGCAGCGTCACCTCCGTCACCGAGCGCACCAGATCCGCGCACTCGTTGGGGGACGCGCCATAGCCGACGATGTCCCCCAGCGAGACGATCCGGTCCACCTTGTGCCGGTCCGCCGTGCGGAGCACCTCCGTCAGCGCCTCGATGTTGGAGTGGATGTCGGAGATGACCGCGATCCGCATTCTCGTGCCTCGACCGGTCGTCCTCCGGGCCGTTCAGGCCCCGGGCCACCGCGCTCGCTCTTGGGAGATGATCTGCCTCAGCCGCTCCAGGCTCGTAGCATCGAGCGACTCGAACTGCAGCCCCATTCCAGGCGGCCACTGCTGCCCATTCTTGCGCGTCCAGACGACCTTGGCCAATGTCTGGACTCCCAAGCCGTCCTCCTCCCCCACGCCCAGGCGGATCGTGGCTCGAGCCCCCTCTCGCAGGGGGGTGCTCGTGCGCAGGAAGATGCCGCCCTCGCTCAGGTTGCCCACGCGCGAGTACAGCGTGACGTTGTCACCCTCGCACCAGCAACGCATCCGGGACGAGACCCGGGCGGACCTCCGGTTCTCCATTGACGCCACATCCTCCACGGCAAGGCGCATGCTCTCCCCACGGACCCGCTTCTTCCGAGAATCTGGAAAATGACAACGTAGATGCACAGTACGAGCCTGCATCTACACCGTCAAGTCCGGGAGAGCGGTTTTTTCAGCCCTTGAGGGATCCGAGCTCCTCGAAGTGCGTCAACCTCTTGAATTCACTGAATCGCTGGTGGATCTCGGGGCGCGTCAAGTCTCGCAGCCGGTCCAGGCTGAAGCGCTCCACGGTGAAGGAGGCCATCACGCTGCCCATCACCATGGCGCGGCGGAGCGCGTCGCGATCAGGCTGCGCGGCGGTGGCCAGGGTGCCCATGAAGCCGCCGGCGAAGGTGTCCCCCGCCCCGGTGGGATCGAACACCTCCTCGAGCGGCATGGCGGGGCAGGCGAAGATGTGCTCGCGCTCGAAGAGCAGCGCGCCGTACTCCCCGCGCTTGATGACGATGCGGGTGGGGCCCATGGTGAGGATGGCGCGGGCGGCCTTGACGATGTTGTGCTCGCCGGAGAGCTGGCGGGCCTCCGCGTCGTTGACGAAGAGCAGGTTCACCCGCTGGAGCGTCTTGAGCAGCGCCTCGCGGGTGCCCTGGATCCAGAAGTTCATGGTGTCAGCGGCCACCAGCTGGGGGCGCTTCACCTGATCCAACACCTGGGACTGGAGCTCCGGGTGGATGTTGCCCAGGAAGACGAAGGGGGCGTCGCGGTAGGCCTCGGGCAGCTTGGGCGCGAAGCTCTGGAAGACGTTGAGCTGGGTGTCCAGCGTCTGCGCCTCGTTGAGCTGGTAGCCGTACTTGCCCTTCCAGCGGAAGGTGCGGCCCTTCTCCCGGGTGAGGCCCTCCAGGCCGATGCCCTTGCTCTGGAGGAACTGCACATGGGCCTCCGGGAAGTCCTCGCCCACCACGGCCACCAGGTGGACGGGGTTGAAGAAGGAGGCGGCCGTGGAGAAGAAGGTGGCCGAGCCGCCAAGCACTTCCTCCTTCTGGCCAAAGGGGGTTTCCACCGAATCGAGCGCAACCGAGCCAACGACGAGCAGAGACATGAAGCTTCCTGGAGGGGTTCAAGCCGCCAATATCACGGCGTGGGTACGGACGGGAGCAGGGCCTTCAGGTCGTCGTCCGTGAAGAAGATGCCGCCGCCGAAGAAGAAGTCGCGGCCGGCGATCAGGCGGTTGGTGGCGGTGTCGCGCTGCTGGGCGTTGAGGATGTCGTCCATGCCGGCGATCACGAAGAGGTGATCGAAGGCCTGGGCCCTCAGCGTGGCGCGCAGCCGCGGGTAGCGCAGCTCCTCCGCGGAGAAGTTGAACGCGTCCAGCTTCAGCTCCAGCACGTCCTCCAGCATGTGCAGATCCGCGCCCACGCCGCCGGTGGACTCGATCAGGCCGAAGCGCAGCGTGGTGAAGTAGTAGCGCTTGGCGAACTGCGCGCTGATCTTGTAGGTCTCCTTGATGATCTTCTGCGTCTGCACCACCGGCTGCCCCGAGCCTGGCGGGTTGTTCTGCACCACCTGCACCTCCACCAGGCCGCGGGGATCGTCGATGATCTCCAGCAGGTAGTACTTGTCCGGCTTGGGGATGAGCCGCAGCGAGATGCCGTTCTTCGCGCGGCCCTGGGACATCAGGTAGGAGGCGTTCAGCCCCACCTCCGTCTGCAGGCCGGTGAGCCGGTTGACGTAGTCCGAGGCGTCCGACACCGCGTCCGTGAACTTCTGGCCCAGCGCCCTGTCCGTCAGCAGCGTGCCCACCACGCCCTCGCCCTCGCGCACGTTGTGGGTGATCTGCTCCAGGTTGCCCAGCGTCCGGTCCAGCTTCTGGACCGTCTCCTTCAGGCTGGCCACGCCCTCCTTGAGATCGCCCTCGTTGGCGCCCACCACCTTCTTCACGGTGGCCAGCACCTCGCGCACGTCCTCGGTGATGTACTCGATGTTGTCGACGATGCGCGTCACCTCCGCCTGGTTCTCCTGCGTCAGCCCGCGCACGTCGTCGGAGACGCCCTCGAAGTTGACCAGGATGGCGTTGAGCCGCTCGCCGCTGGAGCGCACCGTGGCGTCCACGGACTCGGACAGGCGGATCAGGTTCTCCACGATCCGCTGCAGCGAGCCGGCGCCCCGCTCGCCGCCCAGCACGTCCCGCAGCGCCGCCGTCACCTGCTGGATGTCCGCGGTGATCTGGCTGAGGGACTCGAACACGGCCTCCATGCCCTGGGTGTCAATCACCCGGCGGATCTGCCCGTTGTCCTGCATGCGCGGGGTTTTTTCGGTGCCCGGGTTGAGATCCAGCAGGTAGTCGCCCAGCAGGGACTCGGAGCGCTTGGTGAGGACGGCGTCCTCGTGCAGCTCCACGTCATCGCGGATCCGCAGCCACACCTTGGCGCGGGTGCCCTCCAGGGTGATCTGGCTGATCTCCCCCACGGGGATGCCGGCGATCTGCACGCGGCTCTTGGGGCTCAGGCCCGAGGCATCCCGGAAGTACGCCCAGACGTCGATGGACTCCTTCTCGCTCAGGCCTCCCTTCCGCGCGAACATGAAGAACGCGAAGAAGAAGGCCCCGGCGGTGAGCACCAGCAGTCCTACACGGAACGGCGTGACGAGCTTCTTCACCTGGGGTGACTCCGAGTGCTTCCGGCCTTGGCGACTCTAGCGGTTTGAGGCCCGCGTGCCAGCATTTCCCTGTGCATGGCTAGTTCTTCCCGAACCACGTCTCCAGGAAATTCCGCACGACGGGATGCTGGGACTCGCGCAGCTGTTCCGGCGGGCCGAACTCCACGATCACCCCCTTGGACAGGAAGGCGATGTAGTCCGCCACGTTGAAGGCCGAGGAGATGTCGTGGCTGATGACGACGCTGGTCACCTTCAGCTTGGCCTGGGCCGCCAGGATCATCTCGTCCACGTAGGCGGTGGTGATGGGATCCAGGCCCGTGGTGGGCTCGTCGTAGAGGACGATCTTCGGCTCCAGCACCACGGCGCGCGCCAGGCCCACGCGCTTGCGCATGCCGCCGGACAGATCGGCCGGGTACCTGCCCTCCACGGAGGCAGGCAGGCCCATCAGGTCCAGCTTGGCGCGGACGAGCTGGCGCACCTGCTCCTCGGACATCTCCTTGCGGTGCTCGCGCAGCGGGAAGGCCACGTTCTCGAACACCGTCATCGAGTCGAAGAGGGCCGCGGCCTGGAACACCATGCCGAACTTGCGCCGCATCTTCTCCAGCGCCGCGTCCCCCAGCGGGACGATGTCCTCGCCGTCCACGATCACCTGGCCATGGTCCGGCTTGAGCAGGCCGATCATGTGCTTCATCAGCACCGTCTTGCCGGAGCCGGAGCCCCCGAGGATGACGCAGGTGCTCCCCTCGGGGATGGTGAGGTTGATGCCGGTGAGCACCTTGTGCTCGCCGAAGGTCTTGTGCAGATCGATGATCTGGATCATCGGCCGCCCGGGGGCGGCGGGGGCGGAGTCGGTGACCATCTAGTGCAGCATCACGCCGACGAAGAAATCGAGGATGAAGATGGAGAGCGCGCTGGCGACCATGGCCTGGGTCGTCGCCTGGCCCACGCCCTTGGCGCCGCCGGAGGCGTTGTAGCCCTTGTAGCAGCACACCAGCGTCACCGAGAGCCCGAAGATGGCGCCCTTGATGAGGCCCTCGTAGAGATCGATGGGATCCACCCACTGCTGCGTGCGGCTGAGGAAGGTGCCGGCGGAGATGCCCTTGGCGATCACGGACACGAAGTAGGAGCCGGCCATGCCCGTGGTGTTGAAGAGCATGGTGAGCACGGGGACCATGATCAGGCCGGAGAGCACCCGGGGCACCAGCAGGTACTGGATGGGGTTGACGGCCATGGTCTCCAGCGCGTCCACCTGCTCGGTGACGCGCATGGTGCCCAGCTCGGTGCACATGGCGGAGCCGGCGCGCATGGTGACCATCAGCGCGGAGAACACCGGGGCCAGCTCGCGCGTGAGGGTGAGCGCCACCGTGGGGCCCACCATGCTCTCCGCGTCGAACAGCTCGAAGGCCCGCGAGGACTGGTGGGCGAACACCATGCCGGTGAAGACGCCGGTGAGCGCCACGATGAAGACCGAGCCCACCCCCACGAAGTCCAGCTGCGCGAAGAGGTTGTGCAGCCGGTACGGCCGCCTGGCGGACCAGCGAGCGACCTGGAAGCCCAGCCACGTCACCCCGCCAATGTCGGAGATGACGCGCATGGCCCCCTTGCCGAAGTTCTCGATCGACTGGAGGAGGTAGTGGGGCTCCTTGGGCGCCTTGTCTGCGTTCTCGGTAGCCATGTCGGGTGCCACCTACTCTACGTGCCCGGCTCCGGGGCACAAGTGCCCGACGCTGAGCGGTTGTGCTTCCTTGGGGCACGTCGCTATGTTGCGCGCCCCTTTTTCTCATGCCGAGGGCCCCAGGGCCCGAACAGAGCACCCGATGGCTACTTACAAGGTTGGCGGCGAGGTCGACGCGTTGTGCACCCGCTGCAAGCTCACGCTGGCGCATACGATCCTCGCGATGGTGGGGACGAAGATCGC
Organism: Myxococcaceae bacterium; assembly: GCA_016926755.1. Lineage (GTDB taxonomy): Bacteria > Myxococcota > Myxococcia > Myxococcales > Myxococcaceae > Hyalangium. The sequence continues at coordinate 38,861 of JAFGNZ010000075.1, forward strand.
CCGCGTGCGCTGCAACACCTGCGGAGGAGATCACACCTACCGCAGCGCGCCGGGCAGCACGGACCGCGCCTCCCCTTCCGCGCGGAGCTCCTCCGCGCGCGCCCCCAGCGCTCCCCGGGCGGAGCGGCCCGAGAAGGTCGTCATCTCCTTCGAGGAGCAGCTGGCCGGCAAGGACATCGCCAACGCGCCGAAGTACAGCCCCAAGGACGCCTATCAGCTGGATCAGGTCATCCAGCATCCCACCTTCGGGCTGGGGCTGGTGACGGCCGTCCGCGGGGACAAGGTGGACATCGCCTTCAAGGCCGAGACGAAGACGCTGGTGCACGGCCGAGGCGGCGCCTCCGCCGAGAAGCCGGTGTTCAGCCCGCCGAGCGCTCGCGCCACGGGCCCCGCTGACAAGCCGCTCTCACCTTCGACTACCGAAGCGGATACCGCCGCGCCGCCCGCCACCCCGCCTGCCGAGGATTGACGTTGACCCCAGTCTGGTAGTGAACTTCCGGGAGTTCACTATGCGCGCGGTGTTCCTGATTTTCTTGGCTGTCCTCGCCTTGCCGGAGATCGCGGCAGCGGCGCCGCCCCAGGTGCGGGCAAAGCCGGAGCGGGTGCTGCTGGGCCAGGACACGGCCGTCGAGCTGCGAGTCCAGGTGCCGGAGGGCGCCGGGCCCGTGCGCGCGGCCGCGTCGACGGGGAGCTTCGCGCAGGAGGTGGTGGAGGGCGGCGAGGAGCGAGCGTTCCGGTGGGCGCCGCCGGACATCAAGTATCCGCTGATGGCCATCCTGGTCTTCTGGGAGGAGGTGCCCGGGAGCCCGCCCGAGCTGGCCGTCGTCCGGATACCGCTGGTGGGGCGGACGATGTTGCCCATCACCACGGATCCCGGCGCGGAGGTGGTGATCGAGATCTCCGAGGCACGCTTCGGGCCCGTGAAGGCCGATCGCCGTGGCAGGGCGAAGGTGCCCGTCGAGGTTCCCCCGGGAGTGAAGGACGCGCGCGTGCTGGCCACGCGGGGTGAGCTGAAGACGGATCGGGTGGTGCCGCTCGAGGTCCCTGTCCACCGCCCGCTGCTCGCGGTGCTCTCGCCCGATCCCCTGCCCCGCGCCGGGGGGTGGCTGGTGGTGGTTGGAGAGGAGCGGCTGAAGGCCTCGGAGCTGGAGCTCTCCGCCGACGGAGCACGCCTGGAGGTCCAGCAGGGCGCCCTGGTTCGCTACCGCGTGAGCCCCCAGGCGGACGCGAAGTCCGTCTCCGTGGAGGTGCGGCGCCGGAAGGCGAAGGACACCGCCCGAGCCCAGGCCCCGGTCAGCAGCCAGGATCAGGCCCCCCCTCCCATCAGCAGCGCTCCCGCGCCTGCCAGCGCCGTGCAGGGCGCGCTCGCCCTGCACCTGCTGGCGGGGGGCTTCTTCGCTGGCGGCGCGAACCAGGGGCCGGCGGTGGCCCTGGGCGCGTCCTTCCCCCTGCCCCTCTGGAGCGGCCGGCTCGCGGCGGAGGTGGAGGTGGGGCTGCGCCGCGCCGCGCTGGATGCCCGGATCGACGGCTATGGGGTGCTGCACTCGCGCGTGCTCGCGGGCCCGGTGCTGGCCTCCGCGCGCCTCACCCTCCTGGAGCGCTCGGCCTTCGCGATCTACGGCCGCGTGGGGGCGGGCATCCTCCCCTTCCAGCACGAGGTCTCCAGCGACTTCCAGCCAGGCTTCGACGAGCGCAAGCTCGGCGGAATGGCCTTCCTTGCCGCACAAGGGGCCTGGCGGCTGGGGCGCCTGAGTCTCCTCATGGAGCTTCGCGGTGAATACGGTCCCGCCCGGACCGCCCGTCTGGATGCGCAGCTCGGCGGAGCCGGCGCCTCTCTTGGCTTGAGGTACGAACCATGATGCGAGCCGCCTGCGCGCTGCTCTCCCTCCTCCTCTGGGCCTGTGAGCCCGCCTCGCTCCCTCCGCCGACCATTGTCTCGGTGGAGCCCGAGGTGATCCCCTCGGGCTCCCCCTCCGTGATCGCGGTGCGGGTGGACGCCGTGCGGCCTTTCTCGCTGGACTACCAGGAGCGGTCGGTCGATCCCCAGCAGCTCGCGATGACGCTGCGGATCGCCGGGCACGTGGTGAACATCGCCTTCGCCGAGAGCGACGGGACGCTCGTGGCCCCGGTCCCCGAAGGGCTGAGCCTGGGCGAGCACGAGATCCGGGTGACGCTGGCGGATGGCCGCGAGGCGGTGCGCGAGAGCGCCTTCTCCGTCGTCCCCCCCTCCACCCTCATCGGGGGAGGGCCCGGCGAAGATGGGGGGAGCTCGCCGGACGGCGGTGCTGGCAGGGACGAGCTCTGGTTCTTCCTGGCCGGCCCCGTCGAGGATCAGGTCGTCAACGTCCCCTTCAAGGTCAACATCTACGCCGTTGGGCCGGGCTCAAAGGCATTCCAGCGCCCTGTCACCCTGCGCGCCAGCAGAGGAACGGTGACGACGATCGACTCGGGCTCCTTCACCCAGGGCCTTCGGGTCGACGAGATCTCCCTCGACCAGGAGGGCCCCGACATCTACCTGCTCGTCGAGGACGCGCGCGGCACCCGGGGGCTGTCGAACGCCTTCACGGTTCGCGCTCGCTGAACAGAACGGCGCGAGTCGGGCGCACGGGCCGGGCGGGCCGGTTATGATGCCCGTCGTGACTCGGTGGATACCCGTGATCGCCGTGCTGTTGGGGGGGTGTGGCTCTGGGCCGCCACTGCCCTCCATCGTGTCCGTCGAGCCCCAGCGCCTCTCGACGAGCGAGAGCGTCCAGATGACCGTGAGGCTCGAGGGCGGGGTTCCGCTCCGGGTGGACTACAGCGAGCGCTCCGCGGAGCTGTTCCCCCTGACATACGTGAGCATCGCGGACCGGAAGCTCCCCATCGTCGAGGCGAAGGAGCAGGGGCGGCTCCTCATCGTGGAGCTGCTTCCAGGGCTGCCCGTGGGGCCGCAGGATCTGCGGATCGAGTTCCAGGATGGCCAGCAGGTGGTGCGCGAGAAGGGCTTCGAGGTGACGCCCCCGCTCCAGCTCACCGGGTTCGTGGTCGAGCCCATCGGCCCCCAGGCCGTCGAGACGCCCTTCTCCATCACGCTCCGCGCGGTGGGGCAGGACGCGGCGCTCTTCCGGAGCCGGGTGAAGCTGTACTCCAACAACGGGACGGTGGAGCCCGAGGTGAGCCGCCCGTTCGAGGCCGGAGTCCTCACGCAGGAGATCACCGTCGACAACATCGGCCCGCGCCCGGTGAGCATCCTCGTGGAGGACTACGTGGGGCACACGGGGCGCTCGAACGAGTTCAGCGTGAGCGCTCCCTAGCCCGGCGGGCTGGCTCCGCCGCCGCGCAGCAGCTCCAGGGCCCGCGCCATGTCCTCGGGCAGGGGCGCCTCCAGGGTGCGGGGCTCCACGCCAGGCAGGGCGGGCCACTCCAGCCGCGCCGCGTGCAGCGGTGTCCTCGCCAGCACCACCGTGTCCCCTGCCCCGCCGAGCTCCTTCTCCGTCAGCGGCTCCTCGCGGCCGTACTGGTGATCCACCAGCAGCGGGTGGCCCATGTCCAGCAGGTGGACGCGGATCTGGTGCGTCCGGCCGGTGAGCGGCTCGGCCTCCACCAACGAGGCCCGCGCGAAGATCTCCACGGGCCGCACCCGGGTGCGTGAGGGCTTGCCCTGCTCCCCGGGCCGCGCCACCCGCATCCGTCCCTTGCGCCCGGGCACCAGCGCCGCCTCCACCAGCTGGGGCGCCTCCACCCTGCCCTCCACCAGCGCCAGGTAGCGCTTGCGCACCTTGCCGGCCTCGAAGGCCTGCGAGAGGGCCCGGTGCCGCTCGGCGTCCAGCGCGAACACCAGCACGCCCGAGGTGTCCCGATCCAGCCGGTGCACCACGAAGATCTTGCGGCGCAGCCGCTCCTCCAGCTGCTCGCGCAGGGAGGGCTCCCCTCCGGCACGCCCGGGGATGACGAGCACCCCGGCGGGCTTGGCCACCACGAGCAGCCCCGCGCCCTCATGGAGAACGCGGAGCTCGCTCACTCGTACTCCGACACCGGCACCACGGTGATGGGGCCCAGGCCCTTGAGCTGCTTCTGCACCTCCGAGGCCTTGCCGAGCACCACGATCGCCGGCGGCTGGGGGAACAGGTACTTCGCGGCCGCCAGCTTCACCTGCTTCGGCGTCACCGCGCGCAGCCGATCCCGGAACAGCTCCACCCAGTCCTCCCCCAGCCCGTGCATGCGGATGTCCGCCAGGACGGAGGCGACGGAGTCATTGGTCTCCGTGCGCAGCGGGTAGAGGCCCGCAAGGTACGTCTGCGCCGCCAGCAGCTCCCGAGGCGTGGTGCCGCCCTTGCGCACCTTGGCCACCTCGGCCAGGGCCACGTCGATGATCTCCCGCGTGGAGGCCGTCTTGGTGAAGGTGGAGATGGCGAAGGCGCCGCCGGCCTGCATCGCGTCGAAGTAGCTGCCCACGCCGTAGGACAGGCCGCGCTCCACGCGGATCGCGTTGACGAGCCGCGAGGTGAAGCCTCCCCCCAGGGAGATGTTCATCGCCGTGGCCGCGAAGTAGTCCGGGTGGCCGATGCGGTAGCCGGGCCCGCCGATGCGCACCTGCGACTGCGTCTGGTCCGGCTTGTCCACCAGGAGAATCCGCCCTGCCTGGGCCACGACCTCCACGGACGGCGCCCGCACCGGCTCGAGCTGCTCCGTCCGCACCCAGGGGGCGAAGGCCTTCTCGGCCTCGGCGGCCACCACCTCTGGCTTCACCGCGCCCACCACCACCAGCAGGGCCCCCTTCGGGCCGATGCGCTCGCGGTGGAAGCGCGCCACGTCCTCCCGGGTGAAGGTGCGCACGTGCGAGGCCGAGCCCCCCACGTCATGCCCGTAGGGGTGATCCCCCCAGAGCGCGCGGGTGAAGGCCCGGTCCGCCACGGTGCTCGGATCGTCCAGATCATTGGCGAACTGCGCCAGTGAGCGCTCCCGGGCCAGCTCCACCTCCTTCTCGGGGAAGGCGGGCTCGCTGACGAGCTGCCCCAGCACCGCCAGCATCGCCGGGAAGTGCTCGGCGGGCGTGGTGACGTACAGCGACATCAGATCCTCGCTCACGCCGGTGGCGAGGCTGGCGCCGACGAACTCGACGGCCTCGTCGATCTCGTCCGCGCTCATCCGGGCGGTGCCGCGGCGCAGCAGGCGGACGGTGAAGTCGGCCAGGCCCGCCTTGTCCTTCGGATCCGTGGCGCTGCCGGCGCGCAGCACCAGGCGCATGGAGACGAGCGGCAGCGGGCCACGCTCGGCGGCGATCACCTGCAGGCCGCTGGAGGTGGTGCTCTCGGAGACCTCGGGGAGCTTGAGCGGACGGGAGGCCGCGGACTTCTTCGGGGCAGCGGCACGGGAACGAGAGGCCGCCGCCTTCTTCGGGGCGGCGCGGGGACGAGAGGCCATCGTGTTTCCTCGGGGGATCAGGCGGCTGCTGTTTCGGACTCGGACTCGGACTCGGGCACGGGCAGCAGGGTCACCACCGAGCGGCCCTCGGGCGCGAAGTACTTCGCCGCGGCGGCTTTCACCTGCTCGTTCGTGATGGCGGCGTAGTGGCCGGGCAGCTCCAGCAGCGATCGCCACGAGCCCAGCAGCGCCTCGTAGTTGCCCAGCGCATGGGCGCGCCCGGTGTTGGTGCCCAGCTCGCGGAAGTGATCGGCGCGCAGGTTGTTCTTGGCCTTCTGCAGCTCGCGCTCGGTGAGGCCCTCGCGCGCCACGCGCTCCAGCTCCGCGTACAGCGCCGCCTCCACCTTCTGCGGATCCGAGCCCGGCTTGAGCTCCATGTAGAAGACGATCGCCCCCGGATCGATCCGCCAGCCCCAGTCGAGCATCACGGACACGGCGAGCTGCTGCTCGTAGACGAGCCCCTTCACCAGCCGGCTCCCCTCGCCCTTGTTCAGCGCGTACTGGATGACGTCCAGCACCTGGGCGTCCGGAGCCGTGGCGCGCGGGCCGCGGAAGCCGACCATCAGCGAGGGCGACTGCGCCGGGTGGCGGATGACGGCACGGCGCTCGCCCTTCTGCGACGGCTCGGCGTCCACCACGGGCAGCGGCCGGGGGCCCTTGGGGATGTCCCCGTAGTAGCGGCGGATCAGCGCCAGCGTCTTCTTCGGATCGATGTCGCCGGAGATGTAGAGCACCGCGTTGTTGGGCGCGTAGTAGGTGCGGAAGTACTCCTCGCAGTCCTGGCGGGAGATGTTCTCGATGTCCGCCATCCACCCGATCACCGGCCAGCGGTACGGGTGGGCCTTGTAGACGAGCGTGCCCAGCTCCTCGTCCAGCATGCCGGTGATCTCGTTGTCCACGCGGACGCGCCGCTCCTCTTTGACCACCTCCCGCTCACTGGCCAGGTTGGCGTCCGAGATGCGCAGCGAGCGCATCCGGTCCGACTCCAGATCCAGCACCGTCTCCAGCGCGTCCGAGGAGAAGTCGTCGTAGTACACCGTCATGTCCGTGGAGGTGTACGCGTTGGAGCGGCCGCCGTTGGACTCGAGCACCCGGTCGAACTGCTTGGGGCCGTACTTCTTGGCCCCGTTGAACATCATGTGCTCGAAGAGGTGGCTGATCCCGGTGATGCCGGGGCGCTCGTTGCGAGAGCCGACCTGGAAGAAGGTGTAGAGGCTCACCACGGGCGTCTGCGGGTTGGCCAGCAGGCGCACGCGCAGGCCGTTGGGCAGTGTGGCCTCGTGGACATCGAGCAGGGACTGGAGCGCGGGATCCGGCTTGGGAGCGGCGGAACGCGGAGGGGCCTTGGGCATAGGGCCCTCCGTATACTCGGCGGAGGGCGCCCGCGCTACAGCTCGACGACGCCAGCGCGCAGGGCCAACACTACGGCCTCCACGTGCGAGTTGACGCCCATCTTTCGATAGATATGAGACAGGTGGGTGCGCACGGTGCGGCGCTCCAGCGTCATCACCTCGCCCACCTCGGCGTTGGACAGCCCCTTGGCCACGTAGCGCAGCACCTCGAACTCGGTGGGGGTGAGGCCCCAGGGGTTCTCCTTCTTCTCCGGGGGCCTGGCCTGGAGGGAATGGAAGTAGTTCCAGAACTTCCGGGCGATGATGGGCTCGAGCACCGTGCCGCCCTCCATCACCTCGCGGATGCCGGAGCGGATCTTCTCCGGGCCCACCCGCTTCACCAGGTAGCCGGAGGCGCCCGCCTGGATGGCCTCGTACACCTTCTGCTCATCCTCGAAGGAGGTGAGGATGAGGATCTCCACCTCGGGAGCCCGGCGCTTCACGCGCTGGGTGACCTGGATGCCGTTGAGCCCCGGCAGCTCCAGATCCAGCAGGACGAGCTGGGGCCGGACGCGGACGATCTCCTCCACGGCCTCCTCTCCGTCCTGGGAGGTGCCGACCACCTCCAGCTCCGGGAACGTCCCCAGCACCTTCACCAGGTTCTTGAGGAGCTGGGGCTGATCCTCGACGACGTAGACGCGGGTGGGCTCCATGTTCAGCGCCTCGGGATGGACTCGAACCTGTGTTCGATGGGGCGGTGCTGCCCTTTCTCGAAGCGCATGGGGAACTCGGCGCGCTCCTTCGTGGCCAGGGCCTCCAGGGTGATGAGCCGGTTGCCCGGCTTCACCGGGAACTTCATCAGCGGCGTGCGACGGCCCACCAGCGCCCCATCCACGTAGACGCGGGCTGGCAGGTTGGTGCGGATGGAGAGGAAGGCGGAGTTGGCGTCCGCCTGGGGCTCGCCACGATCCTGGGGCGCCGCGGGCCGGGCCTCCCCCTCCCGGGCTCCGGGTGCCTCCACCGCGCGGAGGGCGGACGGATCCGCGTCCGGCGAGGAGCCCAGCAGCGAAGGCGGGCCGAACTGCACGGCGAGCAGGAAGGCCAACAGCCCCACCACCGCGATGGCGCCCACGATGCTCAGGGCCTGGCGCTGGCGGCGCTCGCGGGCCAGGAGGAGGACCTCCTCGGTGAGCAGGCGCTGATCGCCGGACACCACGGGGTTGGACTCGTCCGTCGGCGGCGCGGGGATCTCCGGCCGCTCCTTGGGGGCGCTGCTCCGGGGCTCCTCCTGGGGCACCTCCGCGTGGTGCGTCTTCTCCTGGGCGAAGTCCTCCACCCACTTCATGCGCGGGTGGCGGCCGACGCGTGTGCCCTCCTTGGCTCCTGGGAGGCCGGCCATGGGGAGCTGCGCCTTGCGGGGCCTGGCGGGCACGGCCCCCGGCGGCGCCTCCCAGCCCTTCCCCGGCGGTGCTACCTGGACGGGAGCTGCGTCAGCGCGCTCGGCCACCGGCGCCTTCTGGCCAACGTTGGCGGGCTCCAGCGCGGGGGCGTTGCGCTGGGTGTCCTCCCCCTCACCCCAGGGGGAGCTGGGCGCGCTGATGTGAGTGGGCTCCAGCGCGGGCTCCGCCCTGGGCGGGCGGATGCGGGTGGCCTCCAGCGCGGGCTCTTCCCGCGGGGGCTCCGCGTTGGGAGCGGTGGGCTGGGTGGACTCCTGCTCTCCCCAGGGCGCGGCCTGCGGCGGGGCAACCTGGGTGGACTCCTCTCCCCAGGGCACGGGCTTGTGCCCGAAGAGCTGGGTGGACTCACGCGCCCCCGAGTCCCTCGCCGTGTGCTCCTGGAAGCGCGGGGCCAGCTCATCCGTCACCGCGAGCGCCTCCTCCTGGCTCAGGGAGCGGCTGAAGGAGGGGCGCGTGACGACGGAGGCCTCGAGCGGCTCGGCGCGCAGGTGGGCGATCTCCGCCCCGGAGACGGGGGTGAGCTGGAAGGGCTCGGCGAACGGCACGGGCCCGAGCGTGGAGAGGTTCACCTCGTTGGGGACGAGCTCCCGGACGAAGCGGCGCAGCTCCTCCTGGCCCGGCAGGCCCCCGTGCGTGCTGAGGAAGTTGCGCAGCCCCATGGCGAACTCCCCGGCCGAGCGGAAGCGCCGCCCAGGCAGCGGCTCCAGCGCGCGCAGGATGATGGGATCCAGCCGCGAGTTGATGCGGCGATCCAGGCGGCTCGGGGCTGGCAGGCCCCCGCTGCGGGTGCTGATTCCGCCTCCGGTGACGACGGCCTCCCGCAGGGTGAGCAGCTCGTAGGCGATGGCGCCCAGGGAGTAGATGTCGCAGAGCGTGGTGGGCTCCTCGCCCCGGCTCACCTCGGGGGCGCGGTAGGCGCTGCGCCCCCGAGGGGCGAAGCCGCGCTTGAGCTCCGGCACCTCCATCAGGGCGCTGAGCGCGCCGAAGTCGCAGATGCCCGGGGTGGCCTCGCGCGACAGCATCACGTTGCCGGGCGTGATGGCGCCGTGGATGACGCCTGCCTCGTGCGCCTTCTGCACCAGCTCCAGCAGCTGGATGATGAAGTAGAGCGCGATGGCCGCCGGGAGGATGGCCTCCTTGCTCTGGAGCCGCTGCAGCGCCGTGCCCAGCGTGTAGCCGTCCACGTGCTCGCGGACCACCGCGAGCCGCTCCTTCACGAAGCCGATGTCCACGTAGCGGACGATGCCCGCGTGCTTCAGCCGGCTGAGCACGCGCGAGGTCTCCGCCAGCGCCCGCGCGTAGGCCGGATCCGAAGTCTTGGGGTGGAACAGCTTCACCACCACCGCGCCGCCAGGCTCCTGCGAGGCCTTGTACAGCTCCGCCAGATCTCCCGCCTCCAGCCGCCCTGTGAGCCGATAGGAGGCGTTCATCCCTTGCCCGCCCGGCGCCGGACGGCGGCGAAGTGGAAGCCGCACCAGACACACGTCTCTCCCCGGCGACCGCGAGGCAGCTCCAGGGTGCACCCGGGGCAGCGCGGGCGGGGCCTGCCCGCTCGCGGCGGCCTGGCCGGCTTGCTGCCAACGGAGCGGGCCTTGAGCGTTGACGCGGCGCGACGCAGGTGCGCCTCCAACCGACGCACCCGGTCCTCCAGGGCCTCGATTCGGGCGAACAGCCGCGCGTGGAGCTCGGCCTCCTTGGGCTGTCGTCTGGCGGGCGACCGCATCGCACCCGGGAGCGTGCCACGCCCCCTCGGATACCCGCAAGGAGGAGACACCTCCAAGGTGCCCGAGGGGGAGCCGCATGTTATGTCTCCCAATCTCTTGGCACCGACGTTACCCGAGACAGCCCCCATCCCCGGCGGCTCCGCGCCGGATCCCCTGCACGGCAGTTTCCGCTCCTCGCTGACCCGAGCCCACGCCGAAGAGGCGGCCCGGCGTGCCCAGGAGCTGCTGGGCAACGACGAGCTCACCCGCCTGCTCACCGCCCCGCGCGAGCGCCACGAGGCGCCTCGGGCGCGGGACGTGTTCGTCAACCGCAACCTGCGCATGTCCACCGTCGAGCTGATCGGCTTCGACATGGACTACACGCTGGCCATCTACCACATGCGCCGGCTGGAGCAGCTCTCGTTCGACATGACGTTGGCGAAGCTGGTGGGCGAGTACGGCTACAACCCGGTCATCGGCCACCTGCTCTACGATCATCACTTCGTGATGCGCGGGCTGGCGGTGGATCGCGTCCACGGCAACATCCTGAAGATGGACAGGTTCGGGCACGTGGGGCGCGGGTGGCACGGGCTGCGCCCGCTCAAGACCGAGGTGCGGCGGGAGCTGTACCGCAACAAGCTCATCCGCCCCCGGGATCCGCGGTTCGCGTGGAACGACACGCTGTTCGCGCTGCCGGAGACGTGCCTGTTCGCGGGCATCATCGAGCTGCTGGAGTCGCTGGGCGAGCGGGTGGACTACGGCAAGCTCTACGACGACATCCGCGAGGCCATCGACACGGTGCACCGGGACAACTCGCTCAAGCGCGAGGTGCGCAAGGATCTCTCCCGCTACATCTTCCAGGATCCGGAGCTGGGGCCGGCGCTGCACAAGCTGCGCTCGGGGGGCAAGCGGCTGTTCCTGCTGACGAACTCGGCGTGGGACTACACGGACGCGGTGATGCGGTACCTGCTGGACGACAAGCTGGCGGAGTACCCGAGCTGGCGCAACTACTTCGACTTCATCGTGACGGCGGCGGGCAAGCCGGGGTTCTTCAGCGCTCAGCGCCCCTTCCTGGAGCTGGACAGCAGCACGGAGGAGGGCCGCGTGGTGGGCGAGGCCAAGAGCCTGGAGCGCGGCAAGGTGTACTCGGGGGGGAACCTGGTGCAGTTCGAGGAGTTCGTGGGCTTCCGGGGGGAGAACGTCCTCTACGTGGGCGATCACATCTACGGCGACATCCTCAAGTCGAAGAAGTCCTCGCTGTGGCGCACGTGCATGGTGGTGCAGGAGCTGGAGGACGAGATCGCCTACACGGACTCGCGGCGGGAGGAGATCTCGCTGCTGTCGGAGGTGGAGGTGACGCGGGCGCGGCTGGATGACGAGGTGAACGTCATCAAGACGGTGCTGAACGTGCTGGAGCGGCGGCTGGAGAAGGACACGCTGAGCGCGCACGAGCGGGCGCGGGAGGAGGAGGAGCGTCGGCGGCTCAAGGGGGAGCTGGACCTGGTGCGCAAGGCGTTGAAGGAGGCGATGGGGATCGCCGACACGCTGGAGCGGGACGTGGAGGAGGGCTTCAACCCGTACTGGGGGCTGCTGTTCAAGGAGGGCAACGAGAACAGCCGCTTCGGGTATCAGGTGGAGCAGTACGCGTGTCTGTACACGAGCCGCGTGTCGAACTTCCTGCACTACTCGCCGATGCAGTACTACCGCTCGCCGCGGGATCAGATGCCGCACGAGCAGGCCGGCGCGCTGTCCGGGAAGCTGTCACCGCTGGGCAGCGAGGGCCCACCGAAGGGCTCCGGCAAGGAGTAGGGGTGAAGAATGCCCACCGAGCTCACCCAGTTCTACCGCATGGCCGAGCGCCACCGCTCCTTCGATATGCCGAAACAGCCGACCTCGGAGAAGCCATGACTGCGTCAGCTGCCGGAGCCTCCATGTCTCGCCTCCTGGTCCTCGCCCTGGGGAGCCTGCTCGTCCCGGCGCTCGCCGCGCGCGCGGAGAGCACCGAGTCCAAGCGCGTCGTCGCCGTCCTCTACTTCGACAACAACACCGGCGATCCCTCCCTCAACGTCCTGCAGAAGGGCTTCGCGGACATGATGGTGACGGACCTGTCCGCCGTGGAGCAGCTCCAGCTCGTCGAGCGCGAGAAGCTCCAGCAGATCATCGAAGAGCAGAAGCTCCAGCAGAGCAAGTACTTCGACGCGAAGACGGCCGTGCGGCTCGGCCAGCTCGTCGGCGCGCGGTACGCGGTGACGGGCTCGTTCCAGGCCGTGGACCCGCAGCTGCGAATCGACATCAAGCTCCTGGACATCCGCACCGGCGCCGTCGTCGTCGCCGACAAGGTCACCGGCCTCAAGAACAAGCTCTTCGAGCTGCAGCAGCACCTGGTGAACAAGTTCATCGCGGGCCTCCAGCTCACGCTCGAGGCGGCCCCCCGGCTCAAGAGCCGGGCCCCGGACATGGCCACCCTGCTGAGCTACTCCAAGGGCATCGATCTGGCGGACCAGGGCAAGCTCCAGGAGGCCAGCCAGCAGCTGGCCGCCGTGGTCAGCAAGGCGCCCACCTTCCTGCTCGCCCGCGAGCGCCATGAGCAGATCCTCGCCCGCCTCAAGGCCGCGGAGACGCGACGGACCGAGGTCCTCTCCGACGTGGGCGAGGCCCTCGGACAACGGGCCGAGCAGTTCCTCCAGGCCGCTCCCAAGCAGGCCCGGCTCGACGAGGCCGGGTCCGCCATGCTCCTGGGCTACCGGCTCGTGCGCATGGAGTACCTGGCCCGGAAGCTCCGGGCGCATCTCGCGAAGAAGTCCCCGCACGTCATCATGCCGGGGCACGAGCGCCAGGCGCTTGCCCTGCTCCAGCTCTGGCGCGCGCAGGCGCTGGCCTACGTCCAGGAGAGCGGGGAGCACTTCCGGCGCTTCCAGCAGCGGCTCTCGGACGGCACGCCCTATCTGTCGAACACGCACCTGAAGCTCCAGCCCGAGGACGAGGAGCGCCTCCAGCTGGCGAAGTACCGGCAGCTGCGCTTCGAGGACGACGCGGCCCTCAAGGTGGCCGAGTCCATCCTCCAGGGCTGGTTCCGTGACGAGTCCACGTCGTTCCAGATGGGCCCCACGCTCGCGGATCTGGATCCCTCCGCCATGAAGGACGGCCTGCGCCTCATGGAGCAGGCCCTCCAGGCCGCCGAGGCCCAGCCGCCCCGGAACCTCGAGCACGCCGTGAGGCGGGTGCTGGAGCTCCACGGTGACGTGCTCATGCTCCGGGGCCAGGTGGAGGAGGCCGTCGCGAAGTGGCAGCAGTTCCTCGATCGCTTCCCCACCTCGGACTCCTTCACCCTCGTCAGCAACAAGATCAAGACCGCCCTGGGGATGGGGCCCAATAGTCGTGCCAGCTCGGCGGCACAGTACGGCCAGCCCGTCGCCTCGTGCGACAAGCGGATCATCCTCGAGGGCTACAGCCCGGAGCTGAACCGGCGAATGATCACCCAGGGCTACAAGGCGGTGCCCGCCCAGTTCGCCGAGCTGGAGGCGAAGTGTGGCCAGGCCCAGCCGCTGCGCCCCTACCTGCGCAGCCTGATCGTCACCACCTTCCTGACGGCCGCGAACGCCAACGACTGCCCCTCGTTCCACGCGCTCGCGGCCCGCTTCCTCGAGCTGGGCGGCAGCAAGAGCGATCTGGCCGGGTACCTGAAGAACTACGTTCCCCACTGCCGCCCCGAGGGCGAAGCTGCCCCCTGAGCCCCTCAGCGCCTGCGCCAGCTCATCAGCCGCGCCAGCGCCACCGTGCCGAAGACCAGCACCGTGAAGGCCGCCGTGTAGCCCAGGAAGATGCGCCAGCCCGTGGTTCCCCCCGGGATGCCCACCTCTGGATCGAGCTCCTGGAACTGCGCCCCGGAGAAGAAGCCGCACGCCAGGCTCACGGGCAGGAAGACGAACACCAGGATCCCCACCATCCGGTCGAACTGGTCCCGCTTGTACTGGTCCAGCTCCGAGGCCTGATCCTTCATCGCCGCCACCGTCTCCTGCAGCCCGTGGAGCGAGTGCCAGGCGAGGTAGCGCGCGTTGAGATCCGGATCCTCGCCCACCCGCGTGTGCCACAGGGAGTTGGTGAACAGCATCACGTCCGCGCGGACGCTGCGCGCCGGCCGCAGGCTCTGCCAGCGCGAGGTGCGGAAGCGCTGCTCCACCTCCGCCATCCGCCGGCTGATCTCGAAGGCCGAGTAGCGCTGGCCGAGGGTGAGCAGGAAGAGGAGGAAGTCCTGATCGCACGCGAGCGGCGCGCCCTCCTCCTCCTCGATCCGCAGCTCCAGCCGGGCGCCCCCGGTCGGCGTCAGCCAGTGCTCCGTCTCTCCCGCCGCGTCCTTCAGCACCCGGCGGTTCTCCGCCGCGGCCTTCGAGGGGAGCCGCTCCAGCGTGGGCGCCATCCCCGCGGCCAGCGCGTGGAAGAGCCCCTGCATGGAGCGCGAGTCATCCAACATGGAAGAGCGTCCGCGGGAGATCCGGTAGGCGCCGTAGACGAGCCACCGCTCCGGGCCCAGCGGCGCCAGCCAGGGGCTCAGCTCCCGCAGCGGCGCGAGCTCCCACAGCGCCCGCCCCTCCACGAGCGCCGCCTGCTCCTGGGCCAGCGCGTACAGGGAGATCTCCGCCGTGCGGGAGCGCTCGATCCAGACCACCACGAGGCGGTTCGGGTAGACGGAGACGTGGAGCGTCTGCCCCTCGAGGGGGCGCGCGTAGTGCGCCACATCCGCCTCCGCGGAGTCCCCCAGGAAGGACTGCGCCACCGCGGGGTGGAAGACGCTGCCCCGATCGGACAGGTTGTGGCGGCGGAACCCGCGGGCCACGAGCTCCTCGCCTGGCGCGCTCCCCTTCCACAGGAAGGGCCGGGCGTAGGCGGTGTGGGCGCGGAGGACCCGGACGTGGCGGCCGACGTTGAAGCGGCTCCAGAGCGCCTCCCAGAGCTCGCGGCGCGTCAGGTGGGTGCCGGCGAACGGCGGCGCCACCAGCGTGGAGCGGCCGGCGGTGGTGGCATAGGCATCCGAGTACCAGGGATCGGCGTAGTCGTTGGGCTGCCGATCGAAGCGCCGCGCCCCCCGGGGCCGTGGGGAGCCGTCCGGCAGCCGATCCCCCTCCAGCGTGTCCAGCCACTCCGCCAGGTTCGCCAGGGTGCCGGCGCGCTCCGGCGCCAGCGAGAGCGTGTGCCGGGCGGCGGCGGACTCCGCCTCGGGGATATGGACGGCCATGAAGTCGAAGCCCTGGCCGTAGTGCGTGTGCTCGGCGTCGCTCCGGGCCAGGAGCTTGAGGACGGTGACGTCCTGGAACGAGGAGAGGAAGAGCGCATCCACCCGCCGCACGGGCGCGTCCTTCTCCTCGCTCAGCGGGATGTCGAGCTGCACGAGCTGGCTGCGAGACAGCTCGGCGCGGTACAGCAGCGCGTCCGCCTTGAGCCGCCGCGAGATGGGGACGGGGATGAGGCCCTCCGGTAACCTCGCCAGCTCCCCTGGAGAGCGCACCGCCTCCAGCACGGAGGCCATCAGCTCCAGCACCGGGTGGGAAGGCCGGCCATGCCGGGCGGGCCACAGGCGCATCCCCGCGTAGAACACCGGCCCCAGGGCGCTCTCGTACTCTCCCGCCAGCTCCGTGTGGCCCTGCTCCCACTCCGCCACGTACTGCTCGAGCGCCTCGGCCCCCGCGGGGAAGCCGCCGTGGAGGATCCGGTACATGGCCAGCATGGCCGAGCAGACGGCGTCGAGCGTCGGCTCATGGACGCGCAGCAGGAGCGGCTTCGAGAGCCCCTCGGACTGCTGCCGCCGCAGCTCCTGGGCGAAGGCGTCCAGCTCCGGCGCGGACTGGAGGACCACGCCGGTGGTGGAGCGCGCCGCGCGCCGCACCCACTGCGGCAGCTTCCACGACAGGATGCGTGGGTGGGGAGGCAGGCCCTCGCTGCGGGTGCCCACGCTGATGCACAGCTCCCTCGGGCCAGGCTCGGCCCCGGGGGGGAGCCTCTCGGTGCTCCATTCGACCTGCCCCTCTCCGGCCAGGGCCTCCACCACCTGTCGCAGCTTCGCTTCCATGGGTTGCAGCTTACAGGCGCCTCCGTGCCAGAATCCTGTTTCGTGCCCCCCTCCTGCCCGCGGCCCTCGCGCCTCCTCTGCCTCCTCCTCGGGCTCATCGCCCTGCCCGCCCTCGCCTCCGAGAAGCCCACGGTCGCGGTGCTCTACTTCGGCTACGGGGGCGAGAACCCCGAGCTCAAGGTCCTCAAGAAGGGGCTGGCGCAGCTGCTCATCACGGACCTGTCTGACTTCGGGACCGCCCGGCTCGTGGAGCGGGATCGGCTCGAGGAGATCCTGGCCGAGCTGGAGCTGGGCCAGTCCAGCAAGTTCGATGCGTCCACCGTCGCCCGGATCGGTCAGCTCGTCGGCGCGCACTACCTCGTGCTGGGCGACTACTTCGACATGAAGGACACCCTGGTCGTGAGCGCCCGCGTCGTCGAAGTCAAGACGGCCCGGATCATCCGCTCCCACAAGGCCGTCGGCGGCTCGGAGGACTTCCTCGCGCTCGAGCAGAAGCTCTCGAAGGAGATCAACCAGGTGCTGGAGGTGCTCGTCCCCACGAAGCCCGAGCCCTCCCCGGGCTCCTCGCCAGGCCCCTCGCGGACCGCCAGCACGCCCCCTCCTCCCCGGAAGGCACGGAAGCTCACCACGAAGACCGCGGTGCGCTACTCCCGGGCCCTGGACGCGAAGGATCGCAAGGACGTGGAGACGGCGAAGAAGGAGCTGACCCAGGTGCTCCAGGAGGAGCCGGACTTCGTGCTCGCCTCCGTGGATCTGGCCCGGCTGATGAAGTGACGCCTCACGGCCTGCAGAGGGCGGCGGCCTGCGGGGCGCCTCTCTCCCGGGCCCGGCACCAGGCCTCCCTGGCGCGCTCCCGATCCGCCGAGGCCTCCGGCTCCTCTCCCGCGGCCTGGGCCACCGCGGCCCGCGCCGCGTAGGCGTGCCCCAGGAAGAGGGAGCTCTCCGCCACGTCCGGAGCGAGCTCCGCCGCCTGCTCCAGCAGCGGCACGGCCTCCTCCACGCGCTTCTGCTGCAGGCGGATGAGCCCCAGGTTGAAGCGTGGCTTCCAGAAGCGCGCGTCCAGCTCCGCCGCGCGCGTGTAGTGCGCCGCGCTCTCCTTCCAGTCCTGGGCAAGCGCCGCCATCCTCCCCGCCAGGTTCTCCGCCGCCGCGAAGCCCGCGCACCCGAGCGCGGCGCTCATGGCCGCCGCGTCCGGGGTGCCCACCAGGAGGCTCGCCCTGGCCACGTGGAGCCACCCCTCCGGGCGCCAGCCCTGGCCTCGCGCCCTCAGCTCCCCGAGGGCCACGGAGGCCTCCTGGACCCGGGTGGCCTCGGGCACGCGATCCGAGAGCCTGGGCGCCGCCGCCAGCAGCACCGCGAGCGCCTGGGGATCCTGCTCCTGGCACTCCGCCGGGGGAACGGGCTCACCGTGCTCCGAGTAGAGCGCATCCAGCCGGCTCCGAGCCTGGGCGGTCTCCTCGACGGAGGGAAGCTCGCCGCGACGCGCGAAGACGGCGAGGCTCGCCACCAGCACCACGAGGGCGCCCCCCGTGATGAGCGCCAGGCGCTTGCCTCCCGGAGGACGTCTACCCGGAGGCCGCGGCGCGGAGCCGGGAGTCACGGGCGAGGTGCCCATCGCCGATGGGGAGGGCTCCTGGACGTAGCGCTCCTTGTACCAGGTGAGGATCGCGACGAGCGAGTTGAGGCTCGCCATCGCCTCCTCGAGCCCCAACTTCACTCCGGCCTCGTGGAGCCCGCCGGAGTGATCGTGCGAGCTGAGGTTGCCCCAGGCCTGCACCGTGCCCATGTGCGCCAGGACGTTGGTGGGGATCACCCCGGCGTGGGCCTGCTGTCGGAACTTCGCGAGGAGCTCCTCGAGCGTCGCCTTGCCCGGCGTCTGCTTCAGCTCCGTGGTGACCAGCGAGCGCAGGATCATCTCCAGCACCAGCCGCGCGTTCTGCAGCACCCCCTTGTAGTCCTGGTGGCGCCCCCGCGTGGCGAGCGCCACCAGATCTTCCCGCGCCCTGCCGAAGTGTGGCGTGAGCTGCTCGATGCGTTTGAGAAGCGGCTCCAGCTCGGTCATTGCGCGCAGTATGGCTCACGCCTCGGGTGGAGGCGAACGGCGGCGTCGCCAGCCCACCGCCGTGGCCTACCTCGTGCTGGGCTTCTTCGGCGGCGTGCCCGTGGTGGGCGAGTCCCCCGTGCCCGGCGGGGCCGTGGGGCCCGCGGGTGGTGGCCCGGGATCCGGCGCCGGATTCTCACGTCGGCTGTCCGGTGGCTGCTGCGGCTGGGCCTGCTGCGCCGCCTGGTGCTGCGCGATGAGGTCCGCGAACTTCCCCTGGCGCTCCAGCGCCCACAGATCCTCGTCCGTCACGTAGGGCCGGTTGAGGATCTTCCGCGCGGCGAGGATCTTCGCTTTGAGCAGCTGATCCACCACCGGATCGCTCTTCTCCTTGGTGGGCTTGGGCGGCGGGCGCATCACCGAGAAGGCCCCGCGCGCCGGCAGGCCCTCCGAGTCCTTGCCCTCCAGCAGGTGCTCCAGCGAGAACACGTCCGGCTCCCGGTTCGTGTCCAGCTTCGCCTCGAACTCGATGCCCTTGCCCGGGGGGATGGTGCTCGTGCCCATCAGCGACGAGGGATCCACCACCTGCTCCGGCGCGGGCCCCGTCGGGTTGCCCATCTTGTGCCGGAAGAGCACCGCGTTGTGGATGAAGACAGGCCGATCCCGGTGGTGGAACACCCGCACCTTCTGCCGCACCACCCCGTCACTGCCCAGCTCGGGGAAGCGCGGCGTGAGCTGCACCATCAGCGCCACCACCCCCTTGGTGGCCAGCGCCTCATACGCCGGGTTGAGCAGCTGCAGGGACATCCGCCCCTTCACCGGCTCCTCCCCGTCGCCGTGCACCTTCACCTCCACCAGCAGGCTGCTGAACATCTCCTCCTGCTTGCGCCCCTCGTAGCTGTGGGTGACGTACGGCACGTCCGTGACGGCCGTCTCCCCATCCCCGAAGGTCCACTCGTAGGAGCGCGGCTTGAACGGCTTGCCCTGGCTGCCGTCCGGGCCCGGGTTCTCCACGAGCTTCACCTCGAAGTCGAACTCGCTCCACGTGTTCGCCTTCAGCTGCGAGGTGATCAGCGCCATCCGCGCCGGCTTGCACGGCTTGACGGTGAAGGCAGGCACCTCCACCTTCGTGCTCACGTTGTCCTTGCCGAAGACGACCGCCTCGAGCGCTGGCTCCTCGCCGTCATCCGCGATCCACGAGCGCACGGGCACCCGCTGCCCCAGCCGGCCGCCGATGACGTAGTGCAGGTACCCGTCCGTCCCGTCCGGCGTGTGCGCGCGGATGGTGATCAGGTTCTCCTCGCCCTCGCACACCTCGCGCTTCTCGACGAGCACCTCGTCGATCACCGGCGCCTTGGGATCGGCCTGGGCCGGAGGGGGCTCCGGCGGGGCCTCGGCGAGGGGCGGGGGTTGCGGAGCAGGAGCCGGTGGGGCCTCCGTCAGCGTCGGACCCGGCATGGCCGGCGGTGGAGAGGGCGGTGCGGCCGGAGGGGTGTCCTCCGGCCACAACCACACGATCAACGCAACCACCACGGCCGCGCCGAGCGCGGCGACCCCTGACTTCCGTCTCCTGCTCACGCGCACTTCCTCAGCCTAGAACCAGCAGCCGTAGACGCTGCCGCCAGAGTTCCACTGGATGGTGTTGGAGGTGTCGTACGCCCACACGCTCACGCCCGTGCCCGTGTAGGGGTGGCCGCTCCAGCCGCCGAGCCGGTCCGGGCTGATGGAGCGCGCGACGGTGTTCGGATCATTGGAGATGTTGTTCCACACGGTGCTGCTGTCCGTGTCGCACCGGCCCGCGGCCATGCAGTTGCGCACCTGGCGGCCCGCGTCGTCACAGATGTTCTCGAAGCAGGTGATGGTGGAGCCGACGCCGCCCCAGAAGCCGAGGCCCGAGCTGCACTCATCCTCCACCGAGTTGTACAGCGAGTTGGCCGCCGTCTGGAGCGTGGTGTGGCTGTAGATCTTCGGCTCCACCGTGCCCTGGCCCGCGCGGTGCTGCGCGTGGGCGATCAGCGTCGAGCACACCATGCCGTTGTTCCAGCCGGCGCCGCCCGTGTGGACGGTCTCGAGATCGCGGTACTGGTAGAGGGTGTAGTTGAGCGGGTAGCCGTTGGGCCCATTGTACCGGCGGAACGACTGGCCGCTGTTCTGCTTGGAGGTGGCCGCCACCGTGGGCATCGAGTTGAGCAGCCAGCTGGAGACCGCCTCGCCCTTGGTGTCGTACCCGGCGGAGGTGCGGCTGCGCTGGTAGCCGAGGTACTGGAGGGAGCCGCCACCGCCATAGAGGAACTGGTAGATGGCGCCCTGGTTGATGCGCGACGCGCCCGGGAAGCCCGTCGTCAGCTCTCCGGCCTTCACGGGCGTGCTGCAGTAGGTGGGCCAGCCGTTCGTCCCAGGCGTGAACATCGTCTCGTGCGTCACCGCCCCGCCAGGGCCGTGCGAGAACATCGAGTGCGTCCGGTACTCGCCTACCGCGTCGAGCACCGCGGCGACCGGGCCACCTCCGTTGCCACGGCTGAGCACGAGCGCGCCGTTGGGCACGTTCCAGCCCGCGGCGGCGCTCCCACACGCCACATCACTGGTGTCCGAGGAGCCGGCCAGCGCGGCCGGCGAGGCGATGACAGCGGCGACGACAGCCGCCGAGCGGATGGTTCTCAATGCACGAGTGGACATAGTTCCTCCCTCCGAGGGAACAGGTGAAAGCCGAGCACTGGCAGTAAATGGAAGAACTCGGATTGTGGCCCCTCGCTCCACTCCCTTGCAAGCCTGATAACTCCGATGCGTTGAGTCATTTGTTATTTTGCAGCCGCAGCGGCCTCATTCGCCTCCATTCCTGGCTGATTTTTCCAGTGAAACATCTCTCACCTGGGCCCGTGAGCCGTGAGCGCCTGGTGGAGGGACTCGGCCTGCCGGCGGAGCTCGGGATCGCTGTCCTGGAGCGCCTTCGCCGCGTACGCGCGCGCGCGGATCGGCGCCGTCTTCGCCAGGGCCATGGCCATGTGGAGGTTGGCGCGGGGGTGCTCCGGATGCGCGCGCAGCACCGGCGCGAGCACCTGCTCGGCGCGCGCCTCCTGCTCGTGCTCCAGCAGCAGCATCGCCAGATCGCACGCCGGGCCGGGCGCCCCCGGGGCCCGCGCGTGGGCCCGCTCCAGCAGCTCCAACGCCCGGGCGCGCTCTCCGGCCAGATCCAGCGCGCGCGCCAGCCCGTGCATGCGCTCCACGGACTCGGGCTCCTCACGCCAGGCCTCCTCCAGGAGCCGACGCCCCTCCTCCACCTCTCCCCGCTCCAACCGGGCCATGCCTTCCTTGTAAAGGTCCGTTTTCACTGGGCTCCTCCCAAAATGTCGTACATGGTAGGTTTTAGGCGCAACTGTAGGCGCGCATCCTCCGACAATCCAAGAAAGCTCTTCCCCAGGGACTTCCCATGATCGTCCGCAATGATCGCGTTGCCCCCCGCCTCCCGACGCCCCCCAGCAGCCCGGAGGTGGCCGCCAAGAAGCAGCCGGTGGCGACTCGGCAGCCGCCCGCCTTCGCGCGAGACTCGTTCGAGGGCGCGAGCGCGGCGCAGCGTACGGCCGCGGTGGCGGCGGCGCCCGCGGGGGATCACGGCAAGCTGATGCGGGAGTACCTCACCGGCGCGCGCCCGCCCCCGGCCGACTTCGAGAAGGTGATGGGCTACAAGCCCTTCTCCATCCAGACGAAGCACGGCACGCGGATGCAGGATCCCCACGGCTCGGCCTCGGCCCCTGGAAAGATCGGCCCGGACAAGGAGTTTGATCCGGCGGCCAAGACGCACGACTACGGCTACGATCTGCTCCGGTACTACAACAAGAAGGGCACGCCGCTGGCGCCGGAGGCCCGCAAGGCGGCGGACGCCCTCTTCCGCGAGGATCTCTTCCACTACGCCAACGATCAGAAGGGCCTGGGGGATCGCTGGAAGTTCCGCACCTGGGCGCAGATCTACGCCAGCGCGGTGGAGTTGAACTCCCGCGTCCAGGGGTACGGCCCTCCGTAGGCGCTGGCCCCACACACTTCAGGGCGCGAGCGCGGGCTCGGCGGGGGCGATGCGGGCCCACGCCACGTCGGTATAGCGGGAGCCGGGCTCCGGGGAGAGGCCGAGCTTCTTCAGATCATCCGAGTGCCTGGCGCCCTTGATCAGCACCCACCTGCGGGCCACGCGCCGGCCCTCCTCCAGCGCCTCGCGGGTGAGCGGCGCATGGTCGGCGAAGCGGCGCAGCACGTCGAAGCCGGGCTGAGCCTTCTGGGGCCGGGCGAACATCGGATCGAAGAAGACGATGTCGAAGGAGCGGGCCGGGAGCGAGCGCAGGTGCTCGAGCGCGTCGGCGTGCACCACCTCGACGCGGCACGAGTCCGGCCCGAGCTCGTGGAGCTTCAGCCCCTCCGCGACGAGGGCGCACAGGGCCAGGCTCTTCTCCACGCCCACCACCCTGCCCGTGGGGCCGACGGCGCGCGAGGCCACGAGCGCGTCCTGGGCCAGCCCCAGCGAGCAGTCCAGCACGGCGTCCCCCGGGCCCAGTTGAGCCACGCGGACGAAGGTATCCGGCTCGCCCTGGGCCACCCGGAGCCGGCGCAGGTGGGCCATGCCGAGATGAAAGCCGTGGTGGCCCTCCTTGTCCCAGAGCGTCACGCCGTCATGCCCGAAGACGAGCAGGGCCTCGGCGTGGGAGCCGAACCAGGCGGAGAGGCTCTTCTTGTGCCGGCGGAGCAGGAAGGGCACTCCCCACTGGCGCGCGGCGGCCTGGGCCCGGGCGATGAGGGGCTCGGTGGGGCTGGCGCTGGTGGTGATGGCGAGCGGGACGCGCATCCAGGTGAGGGCTCCGGGCGCCATCGGGCTGGCGAGCTCCCCGCGCTTGTAATGTAAGTCCCGTGGAGATTCCATCCGCCTGCATGCCTACAATCGCGGCATGCCCAGCGCTTCCAGCCCGGCGGCGACACAGCCGTCCGCCGACACCCACTTCTTCGGCCACCCGCGTGGCCTGTCCACGCTGTTCTTCACGGAGATGTGGGAGCGGTTCTCGTTCTACGGCATCCGGCCGCTGCTGGTGCTGTTCATGGCGGCCGCGCTGGCGCGGGGGGGCTTCGGCCTGCCGCGGGATCAGGCCTCCGCGATCGTGGGCATCTACGCCGCCTCGGTGTACCTGTCCTCGCTCCCGGGCGGCTGGGTGGCGGACCGGCTGCTCGGGTTGCGGCGCGCCATCTGGTACGGCGGGTGCCTGATCGCGGCGGGGCACGTCTCCATCGCGCTGTCGGAGCTCTTCGGGCGCGCGGCCTTCTATTCGGGGCTGATCCTGATCGTGCTGGGCACGGGGCTGCTCAAGCCGAACATCTCGGCGATCGTCGGGAACCTGTACCCGGAGGGCGGCGCCCGAAGGGATGCGGGCTTCTCCATCTTCTATATGGGCATCAACATCGGCGCGCTGCTGGCGCCGCTGATCACCGGCTTCCTGGGCGAGAAGGTGGGCTGGCACTACGGCTTCGGCGCGGCGGGGCTGGGGATGATCCTCGGGCTGGTGCAGTACCGGCTCACGGACAAGTGGCTCGGCGAGCTGGGCGTGGAGCCCACGCGCCACCCGGACGCGGCGGTGCAGGCGCGCCAGGAGCGGCAGATCAAGCTGGGGCTGGGCGTGTTCCTGGCCGTCCTGGTGTTGCTGGTGGTGCTGGGGATGGCGGGGGTGCTGCACATCAACCCGATCGCGGTGGCGCAGTCCATGGGCTACGTCATCGCCGGCATGGCCACGCTCTACTTCCTGTACATGTTCACGCTGGCCCGGCTGACGGGCGAGGAGAAGAAGCGCGTCATCGCCATCCTGGTCCTCTTCGTCTTCGCCACGATCTTCTGGTCGGCGTTCGAGCAGGCGCCCACCTCGCTCAACCTGTTCGCGGCGGACTTCACGGACCGCGTCGTCTTCGGCTGGGAGATGCCGGTCCTGTGGCTTCAGTCAGCCAACTCGTTCTTCGTGATCACCCTGGCGCCGGTCTTCGCGGCGATCTGGGTGACGCTCGGGCGCCGCGGCGGGGATCTCTCGAGCCCGGCGAAGTTCACCCTGGGCCTGCTGTTCGCGGCGGTGGGGTTCGGGGTGATGATCTTCGCGGCGCAGAAGATCCAGAGCGGAGGCGCGGTGAGGGTGTCCCCGTGGTGGCTGGTGGTCAGCTACCTCTGCCAGACGGTGGGGGAGCTGTGCCTGAGCCCGGTGGGCCTCAGCTCGATGACGAAGCTGTCGCCGGCGCGGTTCACCGGGCAGATGATGGGGGTGTGGTTCATGGCCAGCGCGCTGGGCAACCTGGTGGCGGGCCTGGTGGGAGGCCACGTCAACCCGGAGAACCCGGCGGAGATGCCTGAGCTCTTCACGAACACGACGCTGTTCCTGCTGGGCGCCGCGGTGGTGCTCGGCCTGCTGATCATCCCCATCCGCAGGATGATGGCCCAGCCTCAGGCGAACACTGGCGCTCCCCAGGGCAACCAGGCCTGACCCTGCCCTACCCCGCCTCGGCGACCTGGAGCCTCTTGCCGCCCTGCATCTGCGCCACCGTCACCGACTGGTTCCGGCCGTTGCGCTTCGCGTGGTACAGGCACTGGTCCGCCAGATCGATCAGCTGCTGCTTCTCGTAGCCGTGGTCCGGCCCCGTGGCGATCCCCAGCGACATCGTCACCTTCAGCGGCCCCAGCTCCGTCTGGAACACCTCCGCCTTCACCGCCTCGCGGATCCGCTCGGCGATCACCTGCGCGCCCTTCGCGTCCGTCTCCGGCATGATGATCGCGAACTCCTCGCCGCCGTAGCGCGCCACGATGTCCGTGTCCCGCGCCTTCTCCCGCAGGATCTTCGCCACGCCCCGCAGCACCGCGTCTCCCGTGGGGTGCCCGTACGTGTCGTTCACGTTCTTGAAGTGATCGATGTCCGTCAGGATCACCGACAGCTTGCGCTGGTAGCGCCGCGCCTGCGCCAGGTGCTCGTCCGCCTTGCTCTGGAACGTGCGGTGGTTGAGCAGCCCCGTCAGGCCGTCCGTCGTCGCCATCCGCTCCATCTGCTCGAACAGCTGCGCGCGCAGCACCGCCTGCGCCGCCTGGATCGCCATCACCTCCAGCATCCGCAGCACGTCCGAGTCCAGCACCTTCTTGCGCGAGCCCGCCACCAGCGTCCCCAGGATCCGATCACCCGCCGTGAGCGGGAAGATCTTCAGCGCGCCCAGGCCCCGGATCTGCGTCTCCTCGTCAAAGATGACCTGGCGATCCATCGCCTTGATGTCCCGCCCCGGCAGCGGCGCGCCGTAGCGCACCACGTTGGCCACCAGCCCGTTGTTGTCCGCGAAGGAGCGCCCCTCCAGCGCCTTGCCCGCCGCCGTCACGCCCGTCATCCGCATCACCCGGTGCACCCGCTTGCCGTCCGCCTCGCTCACCAGCGTCACCGCACAGAAGTCCAGGCTGGCGATCTGCCGCGCGCTCTCCAGCACCGCCACGAAGACCTGCTCCGGGCTGCCCGCCCGGTTCAGCTCCTCGATGGCCCGGAAGAACCGATCCTTCTCGTCCCGGCTCTTGCGGATGTACGTCAACACCCGCTCCACCTCGATCGCGCGCAGCACCTCGCCCGCGATGGTGCTCAGCAGCCGCTCGTCCTGATCGGAGAACGGCTCGTGCATCACCCGGTCCGCCACCAGCACCCCGCGCACCAGCCCGCTGGCCTCGATGATCGGCACCGCCAGCACCGCCGCCACCTGCGGCGCCCCGTCGTAGTACGTGATGCCCTTGATCCCGTTCTGCGAGTTCATCCGCACCGGGGCCTGGCGCTTGAGCACCCCGCCGATGATCCCCTCGCCCGCATTGAAGCGCTCGCGCTGGATGCGCTCGGAGGTGGAGCGGCAGTCGTACAGCTTCAGGCTCCGGTCGTCCGAGGTGAGCAGGAAGGCCGCGCAGGTGTGGGTGCGCAGGGCCGTCTCCGCCACCTCCAGCGCCGCGCCCACCGCGCCCTCGATCTCCTTCACCGAGGCCACCAGCCACTTCTCGTCCTGGTTCATCCCCGAGAAGCTGTCCTGGGTGCCGGAGCTGATCAGCCGGAAGGTGCGGGCGCGCTCCTCCACCTCCTTGATGCGCTTCTGCACCGCGTCATTCTCGGCCATCCGCGCGGCGGCGATCCGCGCCGACAGCACCAGGTGGTACAGGCCGGCGAAGAGCGCCAGGAAGATGGAGTGCGTGGCGAAGGTGGGCCAGCCGCCCCCCTTCTTCACCCCCAGGGTGACGAGCCCGTCGAACACCAGCGCCACGCCCAGCAGCGTCAGCCCCGCGTTGCGCGGCAGGAAGGCCACCAGGAAGGCCATCAGCAGGTAGACCAGGGGGAACAGGAACGCGCCGCCGATGGACACCACGATGAAGGCCGCGGCGATCAGCCCCCCGCCCAGCTCCAGATCGTCGCGCAGCTCCACCGGGGAGCCCAGCGCGCTGCGCCGCACCCGCCGCCAGGCAGACAGCCCCAGCCCCACCAGCAGGAAGGCCATCAGGAAGGCCTCCGTCCACCCCAGCCGGCTCAGGTTCCGGAAGCCGTTGCGCGCCAGGTGCACGAAGACCAGCAGGACCGACGCCGCGGGCAGCGAGCGCACCACGTGGCGGACGATCTTGGGCATCAACGGGATGGATGAGAGCGCGTTCATGGCTCCTCCTCCAGGTGGAAGACGATCTCGCCCGGCTTGACGTAGCCGAGCTCCTCGCGAGCAGCGCGCTCCAGCGCGGCCGGCTCCTTGCGCAGCGCCTGGATCTCCCGGCGCAGCGCCTCGTTCTGCTCGACCAGCCCGCGGTTGCGCTCCTGGAGCGCCTCCACGTCCTGCCGCAGCGCGAGGTAGCGCCGGAAGCCCCGGGCGTCGGCGACGGAGGCCAGGGACAGGACCCCCGCCAGGACCGCCGCCACCGCCAGGAACTTTCTGCGCGAACTCATAAGCGGATGGACGGTACCAGCCGCTACAGCCAGGGCAAGAAAACCGCTCCAGGCCTGTAGCAGCCGGTATCGCCCCCGCCGCCTGCCTGGATTAGACTGCGCGGCATCGACCCCAGCCAGGCAAGGGAGATGCTCTCATGAGCGGCGGTGGCTCCGAGGCAGTGGGTAAGGGACTGATGAGCGCAAGAAGACCAGCCCCAGCCCCGTCCGGAGGACTTCTTCTTCCTCCAGATCATGCTCGCGCTGCTGGCCGGGCTGCTGGTCGCCGCCACACCCGCGGTGCTCATGCTGGTGCACTGAAGGCCCGCTACGGCTTCAGCGCCTTCTCGATGGCCCTGGCCACGTCCTCGTGCGCGGCCAGGCCCTTCCATGCCTCCACGGCCCGCCCCTCCCGATCGAGGATGATCGAGGTGGGCAGCGCGCCAATGGGGCCGAAGGCGCTCTGCCCGGAGCGGATGCGCTCGTCCGCCACCAGCACCGGGTAGCGCAGCCCATAGTAGTCGGCGAACGGCCCCAGCACCTTCGCCCCCTCCAGGTCCAGCCCCACCGCCACCACCTGGAAGCCCTGGGGGCCATAGTCGCGCTGGAGCGCCTCGAGCGTGGGGAGCTCCGCCACGCACGGGAAGCACCAGGTGGCGAAGAAGCTCACCAGCACCACGCGCCCGGAGAGCGCCGCCGGCTCGTACCGCGTCGGCCCCACCGAGGGCAGCGCGAGCGCCCCGAGGAAGCCCGCGCCCGGCGCCTCCACCGCCTCCGGAGCGCTCTTGCACGCAGCCAGGCCCAGCCAGAGGGCGCACGCCAGGGCGCGGAGCGGGCTCATGCCTCGGGCTTGCGCTCGGCTCCGGCTCCGGAGCGCTGGCAGTCCTTGCACAAGCCGTACAGCTCCATCTTGTGCGACGTCACCGTGAAGCCGTGCCTGCGCGCAATGGCCTCCTGCATCGCCTCGATCCGATCGTTCTCGAACTCGACGATCCGCCCACAGCGGGTGCAGATGAGGTGATCGTGGTGCTCGCGCCCGGCCGCCGCCTCGTACCGCGTCTGCCCGTCCCCGAAGTTGCGCGCGTGCGCCAGCCCGCAGTCGTTCAGCAGCTTCATCGTCCGGTACACGGTGGCCACCGAGACCCGGGGATCCTGCGAGCGCACCCTGCTCCACAGCTCCTCGACGGACAGGTGCCCACCCACCGCGAAGAAGGTGTCGATGATCAGGCTCCGCTGGCGCGTGCTCTTCAGCCCGTGCTGCGCCATGTAGCGGTTGAGCACTTCTTCCTTCGACTCCTCGCTCACGGGCAACGCGCCTCCCTCGGGCCGGGAATCTTCCAAGCTTTGTCGCGACCTAAGCACCATCACGCCACCTCGCCCTACCCAGCGGGCGCCCGGTCGTCTCCTCGCCCACGTGCCCGCAGTGCACTTGGACTTGCGCCGCCGGCTGGCTGTTTACATTGGACTTCGTCAGGCTCATTGACACCCGTCCGCCGCGAAAGATAGAGGCATCCGCCTTCGTAAACGAGCATTTTCCCGCAAGTTTCTCCCATGAATAGTCAGTGGCAGAGAAGACGGCAGCCCGATGATGTGCCGACCCCGGTGGCGGTAGCCGTCTCCGACTTCTGTCGGCGAGCCAAAGCCATGGCCTCCCCGACCGAAGTCCGCGAGGCCCTCGCGCTGCTCTCCGAAGATGATGACTTCCGCGTACGCACCTTGGCCGACACAGAGCCAGAGGCCACTCCGCTCGGGCCGTTCGCGGTGGTGGATTTGCTGCGAGGGACTTCGCCGGCCCTGGCCGTCCAGCGCCAGGCGTGCGGCTACTACGAGGTCGTCCAGGAGCTGGCCCGGGTGCATGAGGAGAAGCGGCCGCCCGCGCCCGCGCTGGAGGTGCCCACCTTCGCGCTCCCCGATCCCCGCCCCGCCCCCGCCGCGGAGGCCGCCGAGGCGACGGGCCGTGGCAAGGCCGCCCGCCGGGACACCGAGTCCATCCAGGAGCGCATCGCCCCTCGCAAGCGGGCCACGCCCTCCGAGCTGGCAGAGGCGCCCGAGCAGGCCGAGCCGGCGCGCTTCCTCAAGAAGGATCTGCCCAAGCCTCGCGGCCGCTTCACGCAGGTGGCCGCTCCCAAGGCGAGCTACCAGACGCTGCTGCACGTGGAGGGCAAGGAGGCCCTGGAGGCGGGGCTGGAGCAGAACGAGCACCGCTTCGCCCTCTTGAAGGCGCTGGGCGAGCACTACAACGGCGCCAAGGGAGAGCTGACCCTGGTGGATCTGGAGAGCGTGCTGCGCCGCCATGATCTGCTGGAGGCGCTGGCCTCGAAGGAGCGGCAGGCGATCCTGGCCGCCTACACGGATCAGCGGGGCGCGGCGGGCCGCGTGGCCTGGGCCCTGGGCCTCAGCCCCTCCGAGCTCCAGCGGCTCATCACCTCGCTGGAGCTCCAGCAGGAGGTGGAGGAGCTGCGCGAGCGCTTCCGGCGCGAGGCGCTCGGCGCGCGCCACCTCACGCAGCGGCTGGATCTGCTCGGCCGCGACAAGTACCTGGCGGATCTGGGGATCAAGAAGCGCTTCGCGGAGGCGCTCCGCAAGGAGCTGGAGGGCTTCGTCCGGGAGGTGCTGCCGGACGCGCGGGATCTGTCGGGGCTCGCGCTGGCCGTGGCTCGCAAGCATGGCGCCCCGCAGGAGCTCGTCCTCCGTGCCATCGAACGCCTGGGGCTGGCCGGCCGGCTGCGCGAGCAGCTCGCGGCCAACTCCGATCACTCTTTGCCCTGACGAGGTCCCATCATGCCCATCTACGAATATTCCTGTCAGAGCTGTGGGAAGACCATCGACGTGCTCCAGAAGGTGAGCGATCCGACGCCCGAGACGTGCACGGAGTGCGGCGCGACGGGCTCGCTGTCGAAGCTCGTCAGCCGCTCCAGCTTCGTGCTCAAGGGCGGCGGCTGGTACTCGGATCTGTACAGCTCCACCAAGAAGGACAGCTCCAGCGGCAGCTCGGACTCGGCGTCCTCCAGCAGCAGCTCGTCCAGCAGCACCTCCGCGAGCAGCACCTCCGCGAGCAGCGGGGCTTCGTCTTCCAGCAGCGCGTCCAGCGGCACCTCCTCGGCGCCGGCCCCGGCGGCCGCGGGGAGCAAGAGCTAGCCGGGCCGGAAACTGGCGGAGGGCATGTGGGCGACGCACACTTCGCCCCGTGCCCTTCCCACCTTCCAAGCGCCCTCCCCGTCACTGCGTGCTGTGCGGCCATCCGGAGCTGACCGACGCTCGGGGCCTGGGCCGCTTCCTGCTCGTCCCGGATCCCGACGGCCGTGGCCCCGTGTGCCCGCCCCAGCGGGGCTGTCACTCCCTGCGGCGCGCCACCGAGCCGCTGACGCAGGCCAGCCGCTGAGCTAAGCAGGGCCTCTCACGCGTTCACGCCTCGGGAGGCCCTGGTGAAGAGACTGCTCGTATTGCTGCTCGCCCTGCTGGCAGCGGGCTGCAAGTCCCACACGCAGATCGCGCCGGAAGATCGCGCCACGCTGGAGCAGACGCTCACCGGCCCGGAGGCGGACCGGTACCTGCGCCTGTCCATGTACGTGACGCCCTTCTTCGGGGACGCGTCCAAGCGGCTGCTCACGCCCTACCCGCCGGAGGAGGTGCTCCTGCTGAACGACACGCAGGGGAAGACGCTCAGCCCGGGCCCCATCGAGGCCACGCTCCCGGCGGGGGCCAGGGCGCGGATCCGCAAAGTGGAGTTCCCCACCGCCTTCGTGATGGCCGAGCGCATCGTCTACTCCCCGCGCACCCTGCCCTGGGTGTACGTGGACGTGGAGGGCGCGCCCAAGGGCCCCCCGCTGGTGCTGGTGCTGTCCCCCGGCCTCAAGAAGCGCGAGGAGTTCCTCGCCGAGGTGGAGCGCTACCTGGTGAGCCAGGATCCCGCCGCGCAGCTGGCCGCCTTCAGCGAGCCCGTGCGAGCGGCCATCCGCCAGAAGAAGGCCCTCACGGACATGTCGGCGGAGGCGCTGGAGCTGTCCTGGGGCTACCCGGAGCGGATCCTGCGCACGCTCGAGGGCACCGCGCGCAACGAGGAGTGGATCTACCCGGGCGGCCAGCGCCGCGCGTTCCTCTCCGACGGGAGGCTCGTCCGCGTGGAGCAAGGCGCCGCCCCGGCGGCCCCCACCCCGAAATAGGCGCCCAGGGGCGCGAACGGCTCAGCGGCGGCGCCGGCGGCGGCCGGAGCCTCCGCCCTTGCCGCCCTTGCCACCCGCCTGGGCCTCGCCCGGCCGCGTCTGCCGAGGCAGCTCCCCGGCCATCACCGGCCAGAACTCCCCCTTGAGCAGCTCCTCCACCAGCTGCGCCTGGGAGGTGATGGGGCGCTTGAAGAGGGTGGCCCCGCGGCCCACCTCGTCCAGCGAGCCGCGCGCATCACTGCCTCCCGTGCAGGGGAGCTTCAACGCCTCGGCGGCCTCCACGGCCAGATCATTGGCCGTCTGCTTCACCTTGGGGTTGTAGCCCTCCACGGCGCTCAGCAGGCTGAGCGAGCGGATGAAGTCCATGGGCGGGTTGGGGAAGTCCCGATCGTAGGGCCGCGCCGCGACGACGGCCGCCCCCAGCGCCTTCACCTTGGGCAGGCACTCGACGGCGCTCCAGGGCTTCTCCCGGTTGCTGCCCCACATCTGGACAGGCTCGGGAGCCAGCTCCGGCTTCGGGAAGAAGCACAGGTACTGCCCCTTGTCCGTGATGAGCTCCAGCCCCACGAAGACCTTGAGCTTGGACTTCGCGCCCAGCTCGAACAGCTCGTCGCAGCCGTCCTGGGTGTTCGTCTCGGTGAAGGCGACGCCATCCAGGCCGAACAGCGCGGCTCGCTCGAGCACGGCGCGAGGATCCAGCTCGCAGCCCTTCGAGAGGTGTGAGTGCGCGTGCAGATCTATCAGCATGGGCGCCGCTCCCTAACAGGCTCTCCGGAGCCTGTCGAGTCTCGCCGCCCGGGCTTCGGGCCCTCAGGCGTAGGCGTAGGACTGGAAGAGCCCCTTCTGGGCGTTGCTGTTCTTCTCCTCATAGGTGCGGATGAGGTAGCCCATCAGCATCAGCGAGGAGGTGTTCTCCAGCACCCGCGAGGGATCCTTGGAGATGAGGTTGGCGCTGTAGTTGAGGAAGAACTGCGCCAGATCCTCGCCCGCCTCCTTGACGATCAGCGCGTTGAGCGCGGCCGGATCCATGGTCCGAATCGCGTTGATGAAGTCTACCGCCAGATCCTTCTTCGTCTTCACGTCCACGTGCCCATCCCCCGTCGCCCCCACCCTCCCCAGGACCCGTTTCCCGGGCTCGGACCAGCTTGCGACCTTCGAAATCTAGGCACGTTCTCCCACCTGCAAACCCCCTGCACCGGGAAGCCGGGTTTTTGACACCCTGAAAGAGCGTGTGCGATAACTCATTCACTTGACGTCGTAACAAAATAGGAGGGGACGGCGATGTTCACGGGCGTGAAGGTGTTCTCGGCTACCAAGGCCAAGGAGCGGGAGGAGCTCGGGGAGAACGTCACCCGCTGGATCAAGAGCAACGCGGATCTGGAGATCGTCGACCGCGTCGTCTGCCAGTCGAGTGACAACGAGTTCCACTGCTACACCCTGGTGCTCTTCTACAAGGCGAAGTCCCAGCAGTCGTAGCGCCGCGCTCCTGCACCCAGGCCTGGCGAGCGGACGAGGCCGCCTGGCGTACGCATGCGCAGGGTGACTTTCAGCCACTGATCACCTGGGCGAACCGGTGTTGGCCGGTGAAAGGAGGGGGTGCGCGCGCGGGGCATGTAGCCCTTGCCGTACCTCCCACCATGCACAGGGTTCGGGCCTCTCATGAGGCCTGTGCACCAACCCATCCTGGGGTTCCTCTTCACCGCCTGTGTCCTGACAGGGGCGGGACTCGCCACACTCAAGCTCGATGCTCGTGGACAGCAGGTGGCCCGGGGACGCGCGGCCCGGATCGCGGGCTCCACGCTCACCGGCGCGCGCGAGGAGCTGGCCATCCGGCTGCGCGCGGTGGAGGCCCGCGCCGTGGCGGGCGCCTCGCTGAGCCCCATTCGCGCGCTCGTCCTCGAGCACGTGGACACGGCCACCCTGCAGGGCGCCTTCGACACGGAGACGTGGTGGGAGGCCTTTCGGGATGAGTTCACCCTGCACGCCCTGGTCGAGGGCCACCGCCGCTTCATCTTCACCCCGGATGGAGTGTCCCGCCCGGCGGAGCTGTCGCCCCTGCTGGCCGCGGCGGACGAGCGCCCGCTGGCCTCGGGCCTCCTGAGCGCGGGGGGCGTGCCGCACCTGGCCGCGGTGGCGAAGGTGGAGGTCCCCTTCGCGGGGATGGCCGGGCGGCCCCTGCTGCTGCTCGCACGGCCCTTGAGGAGCTCGGAGCTCGAGCAGATCGCCAGGCAGCTCGACGCCTCGCTCGTCCTCGTGGACGCGGAGGGCGCGCCCCTGCTCAGCGCGGGGGCGCTGGCCCCGAAGGAGCTGCCCGCCCCCACGAAGGAGGGCGCGCCGCTCGTCGCTCCGAAGGGCGAGTGGTCCATGGCGCGCGCGGAGGCGGGGCCGGGCCTGTTCCTCTGGACCCGGGTGGACACCCGCCAGGAGGCGGAGCAGGCGCACGGCGCGGCGCGGGCGCTGATGGTGCCGGTGTGGCTCACGGCCCTGCTGGCCTCGGGCATCGCGCTCTGGCTCGGCCTGCGTCCCCAGCGGGAGAGGGCCACGGCGGAGCTGCTGGCGAGGACCACGGAGCGCCTCGCGGCGGCGGAGGCCCAGCTCCAGCGGCTGTCGGTGTCCATGCCCGCGATCCAGCCCTCGGCCAACCCCGTGGGCTCCGTGCCACGCGCGCGCACCGAGCCCTCGCTGGCGGCGCCGGTGCCCTTTGGCCGCTACGAGCTGCTGAGGCCCCTGGGCGAAGGGGGGATGGCGCGGGTGTACCTGGCGCTCGCCCGGAGCGCGGGAGGCTTCGAGCGGCTGTTCGTCATCAAGCGGCTGCACGAGCCGCTCACGCGCCAGCCGGAGGCGGTGGCCCAGTTCATGGACGAGGCCCGGCTCGGCGCCAGCCTCATCCACTCCAACGTGGTGCCCGTCTACGACTTCGGTCAGGTGGACAACGAGTACTACATGGCCTCCGAGTACATCCTCGGGCGGGATCTCGACGCGGTGGTGCGCCGCTCCTTCGAGCGGGATGGCGGTCCGCTGGACTCCGCGACGGTCTTCTTCGTGGCGCGGGAGGTGCTCGAGGCGCTCGGGTATGCGCACACGCGGCAGGACGCGCAGGGGCGCCCCCTGGGGATCGTCCACCGGGATGTGTCGCCGATGAACGTCCTGGCCTCGGCGCGCGGCGAGGTGAAGCTGCTGGACTTCGGCATCGCCAAGAGCGCACACCGCTCCGCGCACACGCGCGTGGGGCTGGTGAAGGGCAACGTGAACTTCATGGCCCCGGAGCAGGCGCGGGGGCTCGAGGTGGACGGGCGCGCGGATCTCTTCTCCCTGGGCCTCACGCTCTTCTGGTGCCTCACCGGCGAGCTGCTCTACGGCGGGGAGAACGAGTTCGATCTGCTCGTCCAGGCCGCCGAGGGCCCCAGCGCGGCGCACTGGGAGCGCATCTCCCAGCTGCCGGCGCCCGCCGCGGCGCTCCTCCAGCGGGCGCTCCAGCGCCACCCCTCGGATCGCTTCGAGTCGGCGGAGGAGTTCGCCCGGGCCCTGCCCGCGGTGAGGACGGAGGACACCGCGAGCCTGGGGCGCACCATGCTGCGCCTCTTCGGCGAGGAGCTGCACGCCGAGTCCGCCTACCGCTCCGCGCTGGCCGCCATGTCGGAGTCCTCTGCCTCGCTCGGCCAGGCCTTCACGGGCTGACGCCGAGCGCACCGCGCTCCCGTTGACAGCCTTATGTCAGAGTTCTCCACAGCCGACCTGGAGGCCTGGGTCGCAGGGAGCTTGAGATCGCGACCGCGGCGGAGTGATATTCGCGACCATGAAACGTACGATCATCGTGTGTGGCCACGGGCCCGGGATCTCCGACGCCGTGGCGCGCAGGTTTGGCAAAGAGGGGTTCGCTGTCGCCCTCGTCTCCCGCAACGCGGAGCGACTGACGGCCGCGGCCGCGGCGCTCACGAGCGCGGGGATCACCGCCAAGGCCTTCCCCTGCAACCTCGGGGACCCCACGGCGGTGCGATCACTCATCCGTGAAGTTCGCGCGTCGCTCGGGCCCATCACGGCCCTTCACTGGAACGCGTACACCCACGGCGCGGGCGATCTGACGACCGCTCCCGTCGAGGAGCTGCACGCCCCGGTCGACGTGGCGGTGCTCGGGTTGGTGGCCGGAGTGCAGGAGGCGCTGCCCGACCTCAAGCAGCAGAAGGGCGCGGTCCTCGTCACGGGCGGCGGCCTCTGCTTCTACGATCCGAAGATCGACGCGATGGCCGTCCAGTGGGGCGCGATGGGGCTCGCGATCGCGAAGGCCGCGCAGCACAAGGCCGTCGGGCTGCTCCACCAGAAGCTCGCGGGTGACGGCGTCTACGTCGGCGAGGTCGTCGTGCTCGGGTCCGTCAAGGGCACCGCGTTCGACAACGGCCAGGCCACGCTCGAGCCGTCGGCCATCGCCGAGAAGTTCTGGGAGCTGTTCGAGCGTCGCGCGGAGGCCTCGGTCAACATCCGGTAGCGACCGAGGCGGGCCTCAGTAGACGACGAGCGGGTGCGGGATGTAGTAGCCGACGATGCTCAGCACGGGGATGCGCGGGCCATCATCGTCCTCGTCCAGCGAGCCGGAGGTGGTGCGCATCCCGTCGAACCGCCCGAGGATGACGAAGTCCCGGCCCGGCGCGAGGAACGGGTCCGGCTTCACCAGCCGCCCCAGCGCCTCACGCCCTGTCTCGGTGGTGATGTTGTCGTAGTGCGGGACGGTGTCGCTGCGCCGGCTGCTCTCGGTCTCCGTGATCGCTCCGCCGACGGTGCCACTGCCGAGCGTCGTCTCCCCTCCCACGCTGCCCGAGGTGGTGGAGGCGGAGTCCTTGCGGCGCGCCACCCCCACCTGCTGCTCGCTGGCGACGGAGCCCAGGCTCTGCTCGACGAGCCACACGGTGGACTTCTCTCCTTCGGTCCGCGCATCCCCCACCTGGGCCCGGACGAGGATGTAGCGCCCCTTGTAGGTGTCCGGCTGGGCGATGGCCGAGGAGAGCGAGAAGATGGGGAGCTTCCGCTCGTGCAGCAGGCGGAGATCTCCCTCCACGCTGCCGCCGCGCAGGGCCACCACCTTGGCGATCAGCGCCGCGGCCTCGGGACGGGAGCGGAGCTCCTGGTTCCACGCGCGGTTCAGCAGCGCCTGGAGCTGCGTGAAGTGGGTGCCCTCCACGCAGGCCTTCAGGGCCGCCCAGGCGTCCTCGCGGGAGGTGGGGAGGTACCGCCGTGCCTGCCGTTCGCACACGGTGGGGTTCGCGTACTGGGCCGCGAACGTCTGCGGGTTGAAAGGCTCGGGGGGCAGCTCGGCCACCGGCCCGGCCGGGGGGGGAGCCTCGTCCGCCGCGCCTTCGAACGGACGGGAGGCAGCGCAGCCCACCAGCACCAGCGCGCACAGCAGGGCCCAGGCGTGGCGCGCGACGGGCTTCTTCGACGGGATCAAGGTATCGGGTTGCATGGGAGTTCTCTTCGCGTGCGCTACAGCGACGCCGAGCCGCGGCCGGGCCGGGACTTGAGGGAGGGAGCAGGCGCCTTGCTCGACGAGGACGCCGGCGGCACCAGGGCGCAGGCCTCGCTGCAGCGATCGCGCATGCACGCGAGCGTGGAGGGGCTGGCGGCCTGCTGGGTGAGATCCGCATAGCAGCGATCCCCCGTCCCCGGGCAGCCGCGCTGCGCGGCGCACTGGCAACAGGGCGCGGCCACGGTGGCCATCATCTGCGTCTCCTGCAGGGCGCCGGAGATCGCGCGGTAGCAGGCCCGCGCGGCAGGCGCAAAGCGCCCCTTGGCGTCGACGACGGGCACGGTGCCCTCCAGGCCACAGCGCTCCGCGGCGGCGGCGTACTTCTTCTCGCAGACGGCGGCGAGGTTGCGATCGGGCTTGCCCTCACCCGAGCGGGCCCGCGCCGCCTCCGCGCACAGCGTGCGGCCCATCTCCTGGAGGGTGCGCACGTTGCTGGCCGCCTGATCGCGGCTGGGCTCGGAGGGCGTCAGCTCCGCCTCGAAGACGCACTCCTTGCCCGAGCGCAGGGTGTCCGCGGTGCAGGACCAGGCGGTGGGAGACTCGTCCGCCACGGGAGGTGCCGCGAGGGACTGGGGGGAGGAGGCCGGCGAGCCATCATTCGGCGCCGCGCCCAGGAGCAGAGAGAGCAACACGACGGTGAGCATGGCGTCACAGCCTAGGCCCACACTGGCCCGGGCTCAATCGGCCCCCGGGCAGACTGTCCCCCTCTCAAGTGCCTGCGGGGAGCACCGGGCGACTGAGGGAAAAAACGGTTTTCGTGGGAAGGCCTCCAGAATACGCACCGGGAGCGTACTGGCGCCTACCCGCAGCGTCACTCTTTGACTCCATGCGGCCGGATGTAGGCAAACATCCACCAGCACGCGCTCTGGGGGGATCTCAACACGGATCCACTCCACCTACCTGCCGAGGCTATAGTCCAACGCCACCGGAGGAGAGATGCGTCCGTCCAGAATGATGCGCGTAGTGGGGTTCAACGTCGACCGGGTGGTGTCTGACGCCACCATGGATCCCGAGGTACTCCGCCTGGATAATTTCGGTACAGATCTCCCTCCTCCCCCCGAGGCGGTGGCCGCCACGCGGGAGGCTGTCGGCACGAGCGAGGCGAACAGCTACGTGCCCTTCACGGGGACGTCGGGGCTGCGACAGGCGGTGGCCCAGCGGCTGAAGAAGCAGTGCAACCTCTCGTACGATCCGGATCGGCAGATCGTGATCACGGCGGGCGGCACGCAGGGGCTGATCTCGGCGCTGCTGGCGATCATCGAGCCGGGCGACGAGGTGCTGCTGACGGATCCGACCTACGCGGGGATGATCCACCGCGTCACGTTCGCGGGCGGCGTGCCCATGTTCGTGCCGATGAAGGTGGTGGATCGCCGCTGGCGGCTGGATCTGGACATGCTGCGGGCGATGGTGACCAGCCGCACGCGCGCGATGGTGCTCTCCAACCCGAACATGCCCGCGGGGCACGTGCTCTCGGAGGCCGAGTGGTCGGCGATCCGGGAGCTGTGCGTCACGCGCAACCTGTGGCTGCTGTATGACGCCGCGCTGGAGAACGTGCTCTATGACGGGCTGCCGCTGCGGCACCCGGCGACGCTGACGGGCATGCCGGAGCGCACGCTGATCGTGGGCTCGGTCTCCAAGGAGTACCGGATGATCGGCTGGCGCATCGGCTGGATCGCCGGCCCGCCGAAGGTGATGGCGGACGTCTTCTACACGCACAGCTACCTGGTGATCGCACCGCCGGGCATTGCGCAGAAGGGGGCCGAGGTGGCGCTGCGCTCCGACGATGCGGGGGTGCAGGCGGCGGTGGCCGAGTGGAAGGCCCGGCGGGATCTGGTGCTGGAGCAGCTCGATGGGCTGCCGTTGATCATCCCCGAGGGCGGCTGGAGCATGCTGCTGGACGCGCACGCGCTGGGCTACAGCGCGACGGACGCGGCCTCGATCCTGATGTCCCAGGCGAAGGTGGCGGCGACGCCGATGACGAACTGGGGCTCATCGGTGGCGGAGCGCTACATCCGTCTGGTGTTCAGCTACGAGCCGCAGGAGCGGCTCAAGCTGCTGCGCGAGCGCCTGCGCCGCACCTCCCTACTCCCCTGATAGCTCGTCCGTCGCGGACTCCAGTGCATCGAGCAGCTGATCCCACTGCCCCCAGGCCAGCGCTTCCTTCCATGCCGCTCGCCATCGCTCATGTTCAGGCGTGCGCTGATGCCGCGCATGTGAGTCGAGCCTGTTCATTCCCACTCTTGCGCTGAGGGATCCACCAGCAGTGTGGCCAGCTTCTCCAGCGCGAGCCGGGCGCGCGTCTTCACCGTGCCCAGCGGATCTCCGGTCCGCTCCGAGATCTCCCGCTGGGACAGCCCCTCGAAGTAGGCCAGCTCCACCACCGTGCGCTGATCGGGAGGTAGCTCGCGCAGCGCCGCCGCCACCCGGGCCCGGTCCTGTCCCAGCACCGCCGCCTCCGAAGGATCCGGCGGCGCCGCGCTGATGGGCGGCGGCTGGTGCGCCACGTCCTCGGCGATCCGCGCCACCGTGCCCAGAGACCGCCGCCGATCGATCGATCGCGTCCGCGCGATCGTCGTCACCCACGTCTCCAGCCCGCCCCGGCTCGGATCGAACTCCCGGGCACGGCGCCACACCTCCAGGAACGTCTCCTGGAGCACCTCCTCCGCGTCCGCCCGCGAGCCCAGGATGCGCAGCGCCACGGCCCACGCCCGCCCCGAGCAGCGCCCGTAGACCGTCCGCATCGCCGCGCTGCTCCCCAGGGCCAGCTGCTGCAAGAGCGCGCGATCGGCCGCTGGATCACTCGCTCGCGTAGCGGGGGGATCGGAAGGGGCCATCGTCTCTCGGGTACCGCGACCGCGGGTGGGGCCCCACCTTTTAGCACCGATGCCCTCGCCCGATCCCCACTCGTGGGCGGCCACCCGGATCGTCCCGAACGTTCACTCTCCAACGCGCCCATGCACGGAGCCGTCCGGCATCAACATCCTCGCGGCATGGTGCCCGGAATACCCGAACCCCGCCTCTATAAGGGCTGGCAGTCCTTTATGAGCTCAAGAACCGGAAGTGTCGTCATCGAGAGCGTCCGCCCCGAGCTGGACGGAGGCCGCTTCGCCGTCAAGCGCATCGCCGGGGAGACCTTCACCGTCGAGGCCGATCTCTTCAAGGAGGGCCATGACGTCCTCGTCGCCATCGTCCGCTGGCGCCAGGCCGGCCCTCCCGGGCAGGAGACGCAGTGGGCGGAGGTGCCCATGCGAGCGCTGGGCAACGATCTCTGGGTGGCCGAGTTCCCCCTGGCCCGCAACGGGCGCTACGAGTACACCGTGGAGGCCTGGCCGGACCTCTTCGCCACCTGGGCCTCCGAGCTCAAGCGCAAGGTGGACGTGGGCCGGGACGTGCGCAGCGAGCTGCTCGAGGGCGCCGCGCTGCTCGAGGGCGCCGCCGAGCGGGCCCGCCCCTTCAGCGCCGAGGAGGCCCAGGCGCTCTCCGAGGCCGCCCGGAAGCTGAAGCAGCCCGCCTCCCCGGACCTCATCGTCGTCGCGCTGTCGCCCGAGCTGGCGCGGGTCGCCAGCCGCTACGCGGACCGCTCGCTGGCCAGCCAGTACCACCGCGTGCTGGAGCTCTTCGCCGATCGCGAGAAGGCGCGCACCAGCGCCTGGTACGAGTTCTTCCCGCGCTCGGCCGTGCGA
Source organism: Myxococcaceae bacterium (assembly GCA_016926755.1). GTDB lineage: Bacteria > Myxococcota > Myxococcia > Myxococcales > Myxococcaceae > Hyalangium. Next base: position 79,148 of record JAFGNZ010000075.1, read on the forward strand.
GACGGCCGCACCCACGGCACCTTCAAGGACGCCGAGGCGTGGCTGCCGTACATCCAGTCGCTCGGGTTCGACACCCTCTACCTGCCGCCCATCCACCCCATTGGCCGTACGGCGCGCAAGGGGAAGAACAACAGCCTCAAGGCGGAGCCGGAGGACGTGGGCAGCCCCTGGGCCATCGGCGCCCCCGAGGGTGGCCACAAGGCGGTCCACCCGCGGCTCGGCACGCTGGAGGACTTCCGCCACTTCGTGAGCGCCGCCGAGTCCCACGGCCTGGAGATCGCCCTGGATCTGGCCTTCCAGTGCTCGCCGGATCACCCCTACGTGAAGGAGCACCCCGAGTGGTTCCTCCACCGGCCGGACGGCACCATCAAGACGGCGGAGAACCCCCCGAAGCGCTACGAGGACATCGTCAACTTCGACTGGATGGGCCCCGGCCGGGACACGCTCTGGCCGGAGCTGGAGTCCGTGGTGCTGCACTGGGTGCAGCAGGGCGTCCACGTCTTCCGCGTGGACAACCCGCACACCAAGCCGCTGCAGTTCTGGGCCTGGCTCATCCGCCGCGTGCAGGAGGCGCACCCGCAGGTCGTCTTCCTCTCGGAGGCCTTCACCCGCCCCAAGGTGATGAAGGCGCTGGCGAAGATCGGCTTCACCCAGTCCTACACCTACTTCACCTGGCGCAACTTCAAGCACGAGCTCGAGGACTACCTCAAGGAGATCACCTCGCCGCCGGTGTCCGACTCCTTCCGCGGAAACCTCTGGCCCAACACGCCGGACATCCTCCCGGAGCTGCTCCAGCGCAGCGGCCCGGGCGGCTTCCGCCTCCGCGTGGCCCTGGCCGCCACCCTCTCCTCCAGCTACGGCGTCTACTGCGGCTACGAGCTGTGCGAGGCCCGCGCGCTGCCCGGCAAGGAGGAGTACCTCGACTCGGAGAAGTACCAGCTGGTGGCCTGGGATCTGGAGCGGCCCGGCCACATCCGGGAGTGGATCCGCAAGCTCAACGCCGCCCGCAGGCAGCACCGCGCGCTCCAGCTCTACGACAACCTGCGCTTCTACCGGGCGGACACCGATCGCGTCCTCTTCTACGGCAAGCGCACGCCGGACGGCACCAGCCAGGTGCTCGTCGCGGTGAGCCTGGATCCGCACGCGCCCCAGGAGGCCCTCCTCCACGTGCCGCTCCAGGAGCTGGGCATCCCCCCGGACGAGACGTACCAGGTTCACGAGTTGATGACAGATGAGCGCCGGCTCTGGCAGGGTCCCCACGCGCAGGTGCGCCTGACGCCCGAGCAGCCCGCGGCCGTCTGGGCGGTGTATCGCTTCCGTCGTACCGAGCACGCGTTCGACTACTTCGAGTGACACCCGAGAGGCGTATGGACCAGGATCCGCTGTGGTACAAAAAGGCCCTCATCTACGAGCTGCACATCCGCGCGTTCGCTGACTCGAACGGGGATGGCCACGGGGACCTCCCCGGCCTGATCGAGAAGCTGCCCTACCTGCAGGATCTGGGGGTGGACTGCCTCTGGCTGCTGCCCCACTACCCCTCGCCGCTGAAGGACGACGGCTACGACATCGCGGACTACTACGGCATCCACCCGGACTACGGCACGCTGGCGGACTTCCAGCGGCTGGTGGAGGCTGCCCACCAGCGCGGCATCCGCATCCTCACCGAGCTGGTGGTGAACCACACCAGCGATCAGCACCCCTGGTTCCAGGAGTCCCGCCGGGATCCGAAGAGCCCCAAGCGCGACTGGTACGTCTGGAGCGACGCGGACGACAAGTACAAGGGCACGCGCATCATCTTCCTGGACACCGAGCGCTCCAACTGGACGTGGGATACGGTGGCCAAGCAGTACTTCTGGCACCGCTTCTTCAGCCACCAGCCGGATCTCAACTACGACAACCCGGAGGTGCAGGAGGCCATGCTGGACGTGATGCGCTTCTGGCTGAACATGGGCGTGGACGGGTTCCGCTGCGACGCCGTGCCCTACCTCTTCGAGCGCGAGGGCACCCACTGCGAGAACCTCCCGGAGACGCACGCCTTCCTCAAGCGCCTGCGCAAGACGATCGACACGGAGTACCCGAACAAGATGCTGCTGGCCGAGGCCAACCAGTGGCCCGCGGACGTGCGCGTCTACTTCGGCGACGGCGACGAGTTCCACATGGGGTTCCACTTCCCGGTGATGCCCCGCCTCTTCATGGCCGTGCGCAAGGAGGATCGCACGCCGATCGTGGAGATCCTCCAGCAGACGCCGGAGATCCCGGACAACTGCCAGTGGGCCATCTTCCTGCGCAACCATGACGAGCTGACGCTGGAGATGGTGACGGACGAGGACCGCGACTACATGTACCGGGAGTACGCGATGGATCCCCGGATGCGGATCAACCTGGGCATCCGCCGCCGGCTGGCCCCGCTGATGGACAACGGCCGCCGGCGGATCGAGCTGATGCACAGCCTGCTCTTCACCCTGCCCGGCACCCCCGTCATGTACTACGGCGACGAGATCGGCATGGGGGACAACATCTACCTGGGCGATCGCAACGGGGTGCGCACGCCCATGCAGTGGACGGGGGATCGCAACGCGGGCTTCAGCCGGGCGGACAGCGCGCGGCTGTACGCCCCCGTGATCGCCGATCCGGTGTACGGCTACCAGGCCATCAACGTGGAGGCCCAGGAGCGCATCAAGACGTCGCTGCTGCACTGGGTGAAGCGGCTGATCAAGGTGCGCCAGCGCTACCCCGCCTTCGCCCTGGGCCGGCTGCGCTTCGTCAACCCGGACAACCGCCGGGTGCTCGCCTTCACCCGCGAGTGGCAGGGGCAGACGATCCTGATCCTCTGCAACCTCTCGCGCTTCGCGCAGCCGGCGGTGGTGGATCTGCGCGAGTGGGAGGGCTACGTCCCGGTGGAGCTGATGGGCGAGACGCCCTTCCCGCGCATCTCGTCGCTGCCGTACCAGCTCTCGATGGGCCCCTACATGTTCCTGTGGTTCCGGCTGGAGAAACCGCTGCCGGGGAGGACGCTCTCGTGACGCCCGTGGATCTCACTCGACTGCCCGACTACCTCAAGCAGCAGCGCTGGTTCAGCGGCAAGGCGTGGCCCATCAAGGCCGTCTCCGTGCTGGATCACGCCACCCTGGACTTCGGCCCGTGCGCGTTCAGCCTCGCGATCGTCGAGGTGGTGTACGAGCTGGGCCACCCGGAGCGCTACCTGCTGCCGGTGAAGCCCTCCGCCGAGGGCATCCAGGACGCGCTCGAGGACGTGGACTGCCTGCGCACCCTCTTCCAGCTCATCCGCGAGCAGCGCCAGCTGCCCTCTGCCTCCGGGAGCGTCCACGGCGAGTGGCTGCCCACCCCGGAGGGGCTCCTCCCGCTGCCCGAGCCCCTCCCCGTGCGCCGGCTCATGGTGGAGCAGAGCAACACCTCCGTCGTCTTCGGCGAGAAGGTGATCCTCAAGATCATCCGCAAGCTGGAGGCGGGGGTGAACCCGGAGCACGAGATGGGGCGCTTCCTCGCCACGCGCACCTCCTTCCGCGCCACCCCCACGCTGCTGGGCGCGCTGCGCCTGGAGGGGCCCGCCGGCGCCACGCTGGCGCTGGTGCACCGCTTCGTCCCCAACGCGGTGGACGGGTGGAAGTACACGCTGGAGCGCTACCGCAGGCCCGGCGCGGTGGACGCCTCCTTCCTGGGGGAGATGAAGGAGCTGGGGCGGCGCCTGGGCGAGCTGCACCGCGCCCTGTCCTCGGACTCCTCGGATCCCGACTTCTCCCCGGAGCCGGTGCTCCAGGAGGATCTGCAGCGCTGGAGCGCCTCCATCATGGGCGAGCTGGGCGTGACGCTGGCGGACGCCGGGCGGCTGCACGTGGATCTGGAGCGCCAGCGCGAGCGGCTGCTGGCGCACGCGCGGCGCCTGGCCCACGTGGCGCCCTCCGGGCAGAAGCTCCGCATCCACGGGGATCTGCACCTGGGCCAGGTGCTGCGGGCCGAGGGCCAGTGGCTCATCTTCGACTTCGAGGGCGAGCCGGCCCGCACCTTCACCCAGCGCCGGGAGAAGTACTCCCCGTTGCGGGACGTGGCGGGGATGCTGCGCTCGTTCGACTACGCGGAGGCCACGGTGCTGCTGGAGGGCAACCCGCCCATGCCGCGCATGGCACCCTCTCGGGACGCGTTCATCTCCGGCTACCGGGAGGCCGCGCGCGGGGCGGCCTTCCTGCCGGCCGATGACGAGGCGTTCTGGGGGATGCTCCGCGCGTTCGAACTGGAGAAGCTGCTCTACGAAGTGCGCTATGAGCTGCAGAACCGCCCGGACTGGGTCCGCATCCCTGTCCAGGCCCTCTTGCGGATGGAGGAACCGAAGTGAAGAAGCCCGCCGACCGGCAGCACATTGACGCGGAGATCCAGCAGATCACCGAGCTGCGGCACTCCGAGCCCCACCGTGTCCTCGGCATCCACCCGGACGGGGACGGCGTGGTGGTGCGCGCCTTCCGCCCGGACGCCACCGCCATCCACGTGCTCCCTGACTTCGGCGGGCGGATCGCCATGGAGCACCGCAAGGGCGGCGTCTTCGAGGCGCGGCTCAACGGGCGGGAGCAGATCTTCAACTACCTGCTCGAGGTGGAGTACCCGGGCGGCAAGCGCTTCACCCTGCGCGATCCCTACCGCTTCATGCCCACGCTGGGGGAGCTGGATCTCTACTACGCGGGCGAGGGCCGGCACGAGCGGCTCTGGGAGCGCATGGGCGCCCACCTCATCCACCACAACGGCGTGGCCGGGGTGTCCTTCGCGGTGTGGGCCCCCACGGCGGCCGGCGTCTCCGTGGTGGGCGACTTCAACGGCTGGGACGGGCGCCTGCACGCCATGCGGCGCATGGGCGCCTCCGGCATCTGGGAGCTGTTCATCCCCGAGGTGGGCGAGGGCACGCGCTACAAGTTCGAGATCCGCCCCGGCCACGGCGGCCCGCCCCTGCTCAAGGCGGATCCCTTCGCCTTCCGCACGGAGGTGCCGCCGGCCACCGCCTCGGTGGTGCACGATCTGAACCGCTTCACCTGGACGGACGAGAAGTGGCTGAGCCGCCGCGGCGAGGGCGTACCCGCGCAGAAGCCGTGGGCCGTCTACGAGGTGCACCTGGGCTCGTGGCGGCGGGTGGTGGAGGACGGGGATCGGCCGATGACGTACCGGGAGCTGGCGCCCGCGCTGGGGGAGTACCTGCAGCGCATGGGCTTCACGCACGTGGAGCTGCTGCCCGTCTCGGAGCACCCGTATGGCCCCTCCTGGGGCTACCAGGTGGGCAACTACTACGCGCCCACGGCGCGCTACGGGCACCCGGAGGATCTGCGCTTCCTGATCAACCACCTGCACGAGCTGGGCATCGGCGTCCTCATCGACTGGGTGCCGGGGCACTTCCCGCGGGACGCGCACGCGCTGGGCCGGTTCGACGGGACTTCGCTCTACGAGCACGCGGATCCGCGCCAGGGCTCGCAGCCGGACTGGGGGACGCTGGTCTTCAACTTCGGCCGCAACGAGGTGCGCAACTTCCTCATCGCCAACGCCCTCTTCTGGATCGAGGAGTACCACGTGGACGGGCTGCGCGTGGACGCGGTGGCCTCCATGCTCTACCTGGACTACAGCCGGCGCGCCGGCGAGTGGGTGCCCAACCGCTGGGGCGGCCGGGAGAACGAGGAGGCCATCGCCTTCCTGCGCGAGCTGAACGAGGCCGTCCGCCGCAAGCACCCGGGCGTGGCGATGATCGCCGAGGAGTCCACCGCGTGGCCCAAGGTGAGCCAGCCCGTGAGCGAGGGCGGCCTGGGCTTCCACTTCAAGTGGAACATGGGGTGGATGCACGACACGCTGCTGTACTTCTCCAAGGATCCCGTCTTCCGGCAGTACCACCACAACAACATGACGTTCGGCCTGCTCTACGCGTTCAGCGAGAACTTCACGCTGCCGCTGAGCCATGACGAGGTGGTGCACGGCAAGGGCTCGCTGTACGGGAAGATGCCGGGGGACGCCTGGCAGAAGCGGGCCAACCTCCGGGCCCTGTTGGCGTGGATGTGGGCACACCCGGGCAAGAAGCTGCTCTTCATGGGCGGTGAATTCGGCCAGCACGCGGAGTGGAACAGCGATCGGAGCCTGGACTGGCACCTGCTGGAGGATCCGGCGCACCGCGGCCTCCAGAGCCTGGTGGCGGATCTGAACCGCGTGTACCGGGAGTGCCCCGCGCTGTACGACGCGGACAGCGAGCCCCTGGGCTTCCAGTGGCTGCAGCCGGACTCGGCCGCCTCCAACGTGTTCGCGTTCATCCGACGCTCGCGCAACCCGGGGCGGCACGTGGTGTGCGTGGCGAACCTCTCGCCCGTGCCGCGCGAGGGCTACCGGATTGGCTTCCCGCGGGTGGGCACCTACCAGGAGCTGCTGAACACGGACGCGGGGGCGTACGGTGGCGCGGGGATGGGCAACATGGGACAGATCCAGACAGAGGCCCACCCGTGGGACGGGCAGGAGGCCTCGGCGGCGCTGACGCTCCCACCGCTCTCGGTGCTCTGGTTCTGCCCGGGGTAGGACTGGGGGGCAGTGGCGCTCCGGACGTGGGCTTGGGCTACGATCGCGGCTGGATCCACTCTTGCCGCGAGGATGCAAAGTCTACCAGCCATGAGCGTCGGCGCGCCCTCCTCCCCCCCTGCAGGCAAGCTGGACGAAGAGCTCTTCCAGGTCCAGAACCACGCCCTCATCCGCGCCGTCCTCGGCAACATCTCCGAGGGCGTGTCCATCGCGGACCTCACCGGCCGCTTCCTCTACACCAGCCCCTTCGCCAGGTGGGTGTTCAACGTCTCCGATGACGTGGAGCGCCCCGAGGAGTGGGTGGAGCGCTACGGCATCTTCCTGCCCGACGGGAAGACGCCCCTGCCCGTCGAGCAGATGCCGCTGTGGCGCGCCCTCAAGGGGGAAGAGGTGCGGGATGTGGACATGTTCCTGCGCAACCCGAACGTGCCCGACGGGCTTTACATCCGCACCAACTGCCTGCCCCTGCGAGACGAGCAGGGGAGGCAGCTGGGCGCCCTGGTGCTGGTGCGGAGCATCGATCAGGAGCGCCGCAGCGAGGCCGAGCGCAAGAGCGCCGAAGCGAAGTTCCAGCAGCTCGTGGAGACGGCCCACGAGGGCGTCTGGACGGCGGACGCCGAAGGGCGCACCACCTATGTCAACCGCTTCCTGGCGAACCTGCTCGGCTACAGCATCGAGGAGATGCTGGGCAGGCCCATCTTCGACTTCATGGATGAAGAGGCCCAGAGGGAGGCCGCGCGCCAGCTGGAGCTGCGCCGCCAGGGCCACCCTGCGATGCTCGAGCTCAGACAGCGGCACAAGGACGGCAGCGCCATCTGGGTCCAGGTGAACGCCTCCCCCCTGCAGGACGAGCAGGGCCGCTACATCGGCTCGCTGGCGATGCTCAGCGACATCTCCCGGCGCCGCGCGGCCGAGGAGGAGGTGCGCCGCCTCAACCAGGAGCTGGAGCGCCGCATCGCCGAGCGCACCGCCCAGCTCGAGTTCTCCAACCGCGAGCTCGAGGCCTTCGCCTACACGGTGGCGCATGATCTACGCGCTCCGCTGCGCAGCATCACCAGCTTCAGCGACGCCATCCTCGAGGACTGTCCCGGCCAGCTCGACGCAGTGGGCCAGGACTACCTCAAGCGGATCATCGGCGGCGCCCGGCGCATGGCGGATCTCATCGACGGCATCCTGACGCTCTCGCGCGTCAACAGCACCTCGCTGATCCTGCGCGAGGTGGACCTGTCGGCCATTGCGCGCTCCGTCCTCGAGCAGCTCCAGGCCCAGCAGCCCGAGCGCCGCATCACGCTCCAGCTCCAGAAGGGGCTGGTGGCGCAGGGCGATCCGCAGCTGATGCGCGCCGTGCTGGAGAACCTGCTGGGCAATGCGTGGAAGTTCACCCGGAAGCGCCCGGAGGCGCGGATCGAGTTCAGCGCCACGAATGACGCGCGGGGCGTGCGCGTCTACCAGGTGCGCGACAACGGGGCCGGCTTCGACATGACCTATGGGGAGAAGCTCTTCGGCGTCTTCCAGCGGCTACACACCCAGCAGGAGTTCGAGGGCACCGGAGTGGGCCTGGCCACCGCGCAGCGCATCATCCGCCGCCACGGCGGCCGCATCTGGGGCGAGGGCCAGCCCGGCCAGGGCGCCTGCTTCTCCTTCACCCTCCACGAGCTCCCGCTCCCCTTCCAAGGCTGAGGCACCTCCGCCTCGTGCCAGCCCGGCTGGCCCCTGGCACACCGAGCAGCCGGATCGGGGCGGGGGCCGGAATGGGCTACTCTCCCCTGCGCAACCGCTCCACGTACGCGGCGGGGAGCCCGGCGCTCTGGGCGCCACGGACCAGGGCCTCGATGAAGCGCGGGCTGATGGGGCCCTCCTGGGAGGCCCGCCGGGGCGAGGTGGTGAACGCGGTGGCCTCCAGCTCCTTGCCATCCACGCGGACGCGCACGGGGCGCTCGATGCACATCCCCGTCACGAAGCCCTCCTTGTGCTGGATGATGGGCCAGTCCTTGCCCTGGATCTCGAAGAGGCGCCCGAACACGCTCCGGCCCGGCGCGTCCGCGAGCCCGGCCACGCGCCCGCCCCACCACCGGGACGGGAAGTCGTAGACGAGCTCCACGTCCAGCGCCTCGGCGAGGGAACCCTCGGGCAGCTGGAAGAAGTCGTAGCTGTGCTGGGAGCGCCACTCCTCGAACGCGGCGCGGTCGAGGATCGTCGAGTAGGCAAGGTACAGCCGCGAGGCGGACGCATCCGCCGCGTCCCGAGCCTTCATCACCTGGTCGTAATGCGAGTCCATGCTTTTACTCGATCAGCGGAGCTTCTTGCGTACAGCGCTGGCCTCGTCGCGGAAGGCGCCGAGCACCCCGCCCACGTCCAGCCGCGCCGTCTTGATGAACAGGCGGATGGCCTTCTCCACGTGCTCCGCCAGGGTGGCCATCTTCTCCAGCCGCTGGAGCCGCTCGGTGTCCACTCCACCGACGGACTGCGCCAGCCGCCGCGCCTCCGACAGATCCGCGCGGATGCGAGACACGAAGCCGGCCTCGCGCTCCTCGATGACGTGCGTCACCATGTGCACCAGATCCGTCTCCGCCGCGTAGCGCCACAGGGTGTCCTGGGGATGACGGACGCGCTGCACCACGCCCCAGCGCTCCAGATCCCTCAGGAGCATGGAGACGCCGCCCTTGGACAGATCCAGCTCGCGCTCGATCTCTCCGGCCGTGAGCGGCTCGCCCCGCAGGTACAGCAGCGCCCACACGCGCCCCTGGTTGCGCTTGAAGCCCCAGAACTCGATGACGTTGCCCACGGCCTCGATGGCCATGGCCTCCCACGGCGCCAGCGGCCCCTGCGCCGTGACGGCCTCCGGACCGGCAGACGAGTCGCCACCTGTCCAGAGATAGCCCTTCATGCGACCTTGCTCCGGACCTGCGCCGTGATGCCATCGGACAGCTTGCGCGCCCAGCCCGCCAGCTCCTGTCCACCGACGCCGCTCGAGAAGGGCCCGAGCTGCTCGAGCGCCGCCTCGATCTCCGTGTTCATCCACTCCAGCGACTGATCCACCGCGCCCGTGGCGATGATCCCGGCGCCGAGCTCCTGGGCACGCTCCGGGGAGATGCTCGAGAAGGCCCAGGCGTCGCGCAGCTTGCGGCGCAGCCCCTCGTCCTTGGCCAGGGCCAGCAGCATGGGCATGGAGGGCGTGCGCGAGTGCAGGTCCGCGTACTGCGGCTTGCCCACGTCCGTCCCGAGGATGTCTCGGATGTCGTCGGCGATCTGGAACGCCACGCCCAGGTGGCGGCCGAAGCCGTCGAAGCGCTTCACGGCCTCCGGGTTGTTGGCGAGCAGGGCGGCGGCCCGGCCGCACCACCCGAACAGCGAGCCCGTCTTTCCCTCGGCGATATAGCGCAGCCGGGGCATGGGCAGATCCATTACCCCGCGCGCCTCCACCTCGGCGATGGCGGCGCGCGTCATCTCGGCGACCACGGACATGGCGCTCTCGGCGAGGCGGGCGTCCAGTTGGACCAGCCGCAGCAGCGTGGTGGAGAGGATGAGATCGCCGCTCATCACCGCGACGATGTTGCCCCAGCGGGCGTTCACCGTGGGCCGGCCGCGGCGGAACATGCCTCCGTCCACCACGTCGTCGTGCAGGAGGCTGGCGGAGTGGATGAGCTCGGCGGCCACGCCCGCCTCCACCAGCTGCTCGGTGGGCACGCCCACCGCGTCACCGAAGAGCCGCACCAGCATGGGACGGGCGCGCTTGCCACCGCCACCCATGACCAGGTGGCGCGCGGCCTCCATCAGGGTGTCTCCCTTCACCTCCGGGCCCGCATCCCCATCCACCAGCGCAGCCCCGATGCGCTGCTCCACCACCCCAAGAAACTCCGACAGCTCGCGAGCCAGATCCATGCGCAACCTCTCCTCGGGCGTTCATATAGTTCAAGACCACGTGAACCGCACTGGGAAACCTTACCCGGCTCCCCCCCTGCCGGCCTGCCGCGCCGCGTCGAGACCGGTTTGAGTCTTCGCGCGGCCCGTGAGACAGAGAGCGGGCCTCCCTCCTCGGGCTCCGATCGCGTGTCTCCCGCCGCCCTGCGCCGCCACTTCCTGAGCAGCCTCGCCTCGCTCGCCACCGCCATCCCCCTGTTCCGCCCGGGCAGCTCCCTGCCCGGCGCCAACGCGCCGCTGCTCGGAGCGCCCTCCCCGGACGCGGCCCCCGCGCCCCCGGCCTCGCGCCCGGTGCTGCGCCTGTCCCTGCGGGCCTCGGTGGCGGAGGGGATGTTCGCGGAGGTGTTCACCGCGTGTGCGGGCGCCACGGTGCTCACCGCCTGGGCCATCGCGCTGAAGCTGGGGCCCTTCCTCGTGGGAGTGATGACCTCCCTGCCCTTCTTTGCCCAGTTCGTGCAGTTCCCGGCGGCGTGGCTCACCTCCACCTTCGGCCACCGGCGCGTGGCGCTCACCGCGGTGTTCCTGTCCCGCATGGTGATGCTGCCGCTGTGCCTGGTGCCGTGGCTGCCCCTGACGCTGGTGGGGCAGCAGCGCCTGCTGGTGGGGGTCGCCGCCGCCTCGGCCGTGCTGGGGGTGGTGGGCAACAACGCCTGGGTGGCGTGGATGGGCGAGCTCGTCCCGCGCACGCTCCGGGGCCGCTTCTTCGGCCGCCGCACCGCGCTGTGCACCGTCGCCGGGACGCTGGCCTCGCTGGTCGCCGGGATGTTCCTGGATCGCACGCCCCAGGGCGACGGCGTCAGCGCGGCGCTGCCGGTGCTGGCCGCGCTCGCCTGCGGGGTGGGCTTCATCACCGCGCTGCTGATGGCGCGGCAGCATGATCCCGCGCCTGGGGGCGCTCCGCTCCGGCTGGAGCCCCAGGCCGCGATGACGCCGCTGCGGGATCCGCGCGCGCGCCAGGTGCTGCTCTACCAGGTGGCCTGGAACGCGGCGGTGGGGCTGTCGGCGCCCTACTTCGCGCTGCACATGCTCCAGAACCTGAAGATGACGTTCGTCGTCATGGCGCTGTACTCCGCGGCCGTGGCGGCGGTGCGCGTGCTGATGGCGCCGGTGTGGGGGCGGCTCATCGATCGCGTGGGGGCGCAGCCGGTGGTGCTGGCGTGCTCGCTGGGGATCTCGGCAATCCCGCTGATCTGGCTGCTGCCCACCAAGGGGATGCTGTGGCCGCTGGTGTTCGATGTCCTCCTGGCGGGCGCGCTCTGGAGCGGCCATGGCCTCGCGGTGTTCGCGCTGCCGCTGGCGGTGGCGCCTCGGAAGGGCCGGCCCTTCTACCTGGCCGCCTTCTCCACCGCGGGGGGGCTGGCCTATGCGGCGGCCTCCGCGCTGGGAGGGGGGATCGCGAGCGCCCTGCCCACCCACTTCACCCTGGGCCAGCACGCCTGGGTGAACCTCCAGGTCCTCTTCGTGATCTCCGCGGTGGCGCGGCTCGGAGCGGCCTTCTTCGCCGCCCGGATCGTCGAGCCCGGCGCACACCCGGCGCGCTCCCTCGGCGGGCTCCTCGCCCTGCTGTGGCCCCGCTCGCGCCCCACGCCGGTGCTCGCCCAGGCCCGAACGGGCAGCGGCGAGCCCTGAGCCCCGGCCGGCAGCCTCAGAGGCGGTAGCCGCGCACCACCTGGGAGATGCGCTCGCCGATCGCCTGGAGCGTCTCCACGGACTGGGTGGTGGCGGTGATGCCCGCCAGGGTGTCGTTCATCAGCGCGTTCAGCTCGTTCACGGCGGTGGAGATCTGCTGGATGCCGATGGTCTGCTGGCTGACGGTGTGGGCGATCTGTCGCACGGACGAGGAGCTGTCCCGGACGATGTCGGACAGGGCCTGGAGGTTGTCTCCGGACATGCGGATCTGCGAGAGCCCCTCCTCCATGTGCTGGGTCCCCTCCTCCGTGATGTGCACGGTGGTGGCGATGGCCTCGCTGACGTCCCCGAGCAGATCCCGCACCTGGGAGGTCGCTCGGATGGACTGATCGGCCAGCGCGCGGATCTCCCGCGCCACCACGCCGAAGCCCTTGCCGTGCTCGCCGCTGCGCACCGCCTCGATGGCGGCGTTGAGCGCC
>JAFGNZ010000076.1 GCA_016926755.1 Myxococcaceae bacterium
ATGGCTCCGGCGCCCCCCTCGCCAGCGCGGAGGTGTACGATCCGGGCACCGGGCTGTGGAGCCCCACGGACGCTCTGGACACGGCCCGCAGGTACCACACGGCGACACTGTTGCCCGACGGCAAGGTCCTGGTCACTGGAGGCGAGAACTCAGGCGCCCCCCTCGCCAGCGCGGAGGTGTACGATCCGAGCACGGGGCTGTGGAGCCCCACGGATGATCTGGACACGGCCCGCGGGTACCACACGGCGACGCGGTTGCCCGACGGCAAGGTCCTGGTCACCGGCGGCGATGGCTCCGGCGCCCCCCTCGCCAGCGCGGAGGTGTACGATCCGGGCACGGGGCTGTGGAGCCCCACGGACGATCTGGACACGGCCCGCCGGAACCACGCGGCGGCGCTGTTACCCTCCGGCAAGGTGCTGGTCACTGGAGGCGTTGGCTCAGGCGGCCCCGTCGCCAGCGCAGAGGTGTACGCCCCGGCCACGGGGTGGAGCCCGGCGGGCGCTCTGGCCATGGCCCGCTTCGGGCACAGGGCGACGCCGCTGCCCTCCGGCAAGGTCCTGGTCACCGGTGGCTATGGCTCAGGCGGCCCCCTCGTCAGCGAGGAAGTGTACGACCCGAGCACGGGGGTGTGGAGCCCCACGGGCGCTCTGGCCACGGCCCGCCAATGGCACACGGCGACGCTGTTGAGCTCCGGCACGGTCCTGGTCACCGGAGGCGAGGACAGCCAAGGCAACGCCCTCGCGAGCGCGGAGTTCTTCGAGGCCACGGGGGCCTCGAGCCTGACAGGCGAGTTGGCCGAGGCCCGTACAGACTTCACGGCGGTACAGCTGCCCAACGGGCAGGTGCTGGTCACCGGAGGCTTGGGCTCCAGTGGCGCCCCGCTGGCCAGCGCGCAGATCTACGACCCTGCCAGCGGGCAGTGGATCGACACGAAAGGCCTGGTCACGGCCCGCTCCTCCGCCACGGCCACGCTGCTGCCCACGGGCGAGGTGCTGATCGCCGGAGGCAAGGGCCTGGGCGGCGGTGGCCTGCGGGCCTTGGGCACGGGCAAGGCCCTCGCGAGCGCCGAGCTGTTCAACCCGGTGACGAAGAAATGGCGCCCCGCCGGCTCGCTCCGGGAGCCCCGCCACTCCCACTCGGCCCTCCTGTTGTCCTCCGGCAAGGTGTTGGTGATGGGCGGTGCGGCTGATGACGACACGCCCCTGGCTACCGCTGAGGTGTACAACCCGGCCACCGGGACGTGGCAGGACACGCCCCCCATGAATACCCGTCGCCGCGCGCCCCTGGTGGTGCAGCTGCCCTCGGGCCATGTCCTGGTCGCCGGAGGCCTGGACAACCAACGCAATCCCCTCTCCAGCGCTGAGCTGTACAACCCGGAAACGGGAAAATGGGACTACACGAAGGAGATGAGCACGGCCCGCGCCTCCTCCACGGCGGTCCTGATGCCCACGGGCCAGGTGTTGGTAGCCGGAGGCTTGGACAACGAATACAGGCCCCTCTCCAGCGCCGAGGTGTACGCCCCAGAGACAGGGACATGGACTCAAGTGCGCGAGCTGCATACGGCTCGCAGGTCCCACACGGCGCTGCTGCTGCCCACCGGCAACGTCCTGGTCGTCGGTGGCGCCGGCGAGTCCAGCTCCCTGGACAGCGTCGAGGTGTATGATCCCTTGCAAGGTACATGGGAGGTCAAAGCCAGGCTGATCAATCCTCGCGCCGGCTCCATGACGGTGCCGTTACCCACCGGTCAGGTGCTGGTGATTGCAGGCGAAAACTCGACTGGCCCCTTGTCCAGCAACGAGGTGATTGACGAGCATGGAGTCCCCAAGGACCTGCGCCCTTTCGTCGAGCCGCTGGCCCCCCAAAAGCCCGGAGCCACCTTCGTCGTGCAGGGGACACGCATCAAGAGCACCAACGGTGTCCCCACGCGGGTCCTCCTGCAGAGCATCCCCAGAGGGGAGCGGAGAGACGTGCCCGTGAAGGAGCTCCCGGACAGCTCCCTGCAGGTCACCCTGCTTGACGTGCCGGAGAGCTATCACCTGCTCTTCGTGCTGACCAATGGCGTCATCGGAGGCAGCGTCATTCACGTGGATGGGACGCCGCCGGGCGCCCCCTCCATCACGGATTATTCCACCACGCCCCAGCCAGCCCTTGATGGCACCGCGGAGCCGGGCAGCACGATTCAGGTGCTGCTGGACAGCAAGGAGGCAGGCACCGCCACGGCGGACGCCACGGGAGCCTGGAGCGTGCTCCTGAGCGCGGCGCTGGAGGACGGGGAGTACACCGCCTCGGCGACTGCTACGGACGCGGCAGGCAACATCAGCCCAGCCTACGCGCTCACCTTCACCGTGGACACACTGGCGCCCCCAGCGCCCGAGGTGAGGCCGCTTCGAGCATTCGTCAAAGACAGCAAGCCCACCCTGAGTGGCACGGCGGAGCCATACAGCACCATCAAGGTGCTCGTGGATGAGAATCAGGCATACCAGATCACGGCGAGCACAGAGGGGGATTGGAGCCTCCCCCCACCCGAGCCGCTCATGGACGGGCCACACACGGTCTCGGCCACTGCCACGGACAGGGCGGGCAACACGGGCCCGGCCTCTGCGCTGCTCAAATTCACCGTGGACACGCAGGCGCCCCCGGCACCCGAGGTGCTCACGCCTCAGGAGGGCGCCATGGAAGCCTCCCACACGCCTGTCATGATCAGCGGCACGGCGGAGCCGGACAGCACGGTGACGGTCTTGCTGGATGGAAAGGAGGCGGAACCGGCCAAGGCAGACCTGGACGGGCGCTGGAGCTTCACCCCCTCCACGGCGCTGGAGGAAGGGGCGCACACTGTCTCGGCCACTGCCATGGATGAGGCGGGCAATCTCAGCTCGCCCTCCGCGGAGCGCGGCTTCACCGTGGGCAGCGCGCTTGCCGTCGCGGGCGGCGGCCTGGGCTGCGCGGCGGGCCCGGGAGAACCTTCGCTGGTGCTGCTGGGCCTGGCGGCCCTGGGGCGGCTCCTCTCCCGCCGCCGCCGGCTCGTCCCTGGCGGCAGCAGGCTGCTGCTCCTGGCCTGCATGTGGCTGGGCTGCGGCCCACAAGAAAGCCCGAGGGTTGGGGGCCTCCCAGCGGAGGACTCCCGTGCCGTCACTGCGGGGAATCACCCGCAACCGAGGGCAGCGCCGTGGAGGGAGCTGGCGCAAGGGGCCGGCTCCACCCTGGCGGGCTCCAACTGGAGCGACCTCCCTTGGATGAGCACCACCCGCTACAACCACACGGCCACGCTGTTGCCCTCGGGCAAGGTGCTGATCGTGGGGGGGCTCAATGCCACGGGCGGCAGCGCCCTCAACAGTACTCAGTTGTATGACTTGGATACCGGAGCGTGGCAGGAGGGCCCTCCTCTGGACACCGCCCGCCACAGCCACACGGCCACGCTGTTGCCCTCGGGCAAGGTCCTGGTCGCGGGAGGGGCCGATTCCCAGGACAACGCCCTCGACAGCTTCGAGGTGTATGCCCCGATGGAGGGGACCTGGGAAAAGTCCCAGCAGCTGATGAACTCCGCCCGCTACCACCACACGGCCACGCTGCTGCCCTCGGGCCGGGTGCTGGTCACCGGGGGCACCACGGATGGCAGGAACGGCCTCCCCTACGTGGAGGAGTACGACCCGGAGGCGGGCGCCTGGAGCGAAGTGAATGCGATGAATCATCCCCGCCTCAGTCATACGGCGACGCTCCTGCCCTCCGGCAAGGTGCTCGTTGCCGGAGGCGCCCTGGAGAAAGACTTCGAGGTGTACGACCCGGAGAGCCACGCGTGGGAGCCCATCGGGGAGCTGTTCATCAACCGCTCCAGCCACACGGCCACGCTGCTGCACTCGGGCCACGTGCTGATCGCCGGGGGCACTACGGAGGGCAAGAGCAGCCTCGACGGGGCGGAGGAGTACGACCCCGGGACTGGCACCTCGATCGAGGTGGGCTCGATGAGCCAGGCCCGCCTCATGCACACGGCGACGCTGCTGCACTCGGGCAGGGTGCTGGTGGCTGGAGGCCAGGTCGGCTCGCTCAGCGGTCTCTCCAGCGCGGAGGAGTATGAGCCGGAGACTGGCACCTGGCACCCCAGCAGCGTCTCCCTGAACTCCGGCCGTTTCCTGCACACCGCGACGCTGTTGCCCACGGGCAAGCTCCTGGTCACCGGCGGGTTTGGGAACCTCGCCCTCAAGAGCGCGGAGCTGTATGCCCCGGGAGCAGGGCGCTGGCGGGAGGAAGTGGCGCTGCCCATGGCGCGCTCCAACCATGCGGTGACGCTTCTGCCCTCCGGCAAGGTGCTCGTCACCGGGGGGACCGATCCCCAGGGCAACGCCCTCGGCAGCGTCGTGGTGTATGACCCGGAGGTGGGAGCCTGGGATGAATCCCAGCAGCCCATGCTCTTCGCCCGCTACCACCACACGGCCACGCTGCTGCCCTCCGGCAAGGTGCTGATCACCGGGGGCACGGATGGCCAGAATGGCCTCGCCCACGTGGAGGTGTACGACCCGGGGAAGGGCACCTGGAGCGAGGAGGCTCCGATGAGTCGTCCCCGCTTCAAGCACACGGCGACGCTGCTGGCCTCCGGCAAGGTGCTCGTGGCCGGGGGCACCCTGGCAGAGGGCACCGAGGAGTACGATCCGGTGCGTCACACGTGGAGGACTGCCGGAGCGCTGATCACCCACCGCGCCGAGCACACGGCCACGCTGCTGCCCTCGGGCAAGGTGCTGATCACTGGGGGCACCACGGATGGCGAGAGCGGCCTCGACACGGCGGAGCTGTACGACCCGGCGAGTGACACCTCGAGCGAGGTGTTCGAGAGGAGCCAGCCCCGCTTCAGGCACACGGCCACGCTCCTCCCTTCGGGCCAGGTGCTGGTCGCCGGAGGCACCGCGGGCGCGGACATCCCCCTGAACAGCGTCGAGCTGTACGATCCGGCGAGCGGCGCGTGGAACGGCACTGCCCCCCTGAACACCTCCCGCAACGCCCACACGGCGACGCTGCTGCCCTCCGGGCAGGTGCTGGTCGTCGGGGGGAAGCATGCTTCCAAGGTCCTCGACAGCGCGGAGGTGTATGACCCGGCGCTGGGTGAATGGAGCCCCCATTCCCTGGGCATCGCCCGCTTCCACCATACGGCCACGCTGCTGCCCTCCGGGCAGGTGCTGATCGCCGGGGGCGAGAATGAGGAAAGCCGCCTGGACAGCGCCCAGGTGTATGAAGACACGGCGGACCCCAAGGGCGACGACTCACGTCCTGTCATCAACCCGATTTCTCCCTCCCCCATGGGCCCGGGAGCCACGCTCGAGCTCGCCGGAGAGCGCTTGCGCAGCCGCTCCGAGGCCGGCGGCGGCAATGCCCGCAGCTCCGCCTCCATCCTCCCCTGGGTCAGCCTGATGGCGGTGGACGGAGGCGCGCTGACACGCGTAGTCCAATTGGACGCGTCCTCGGACACCTCGCTCACCTTCAAACTGCCGAAGAAGGGGACAGGCCGCGAGGTGGCGACAGGCTACTACGTCGTCTCCGTCATGACCCAGGGCACCTCCGGTGGGCAGCTCGTCCTCGTGGACGCAACGCCGCCGCCCGCACCTCAGGTGAAAAGCCCCTCCAGCAATCAAGTCTTCTACACGTCGAGGCCGGAGATTGCCGGCACCGCGGAGCCAGGCAGCAGGGTGAAGGTGCACCTGGATGAGGCACCCGTTCTGGAGGTGACGGTCGATACCACGGGTGCGTGGAGCTACACGCCCTCTGATCCACTGGAGCTCGGGCCCCACACCCTCTCGATCACCGCAACTGATCAGGCAGGCAACACCAGCGAGCCCTCCTCCGCCGATTTCCTCCTGGACCTCCCCATGAGCCACTACGGCTGGAGCTGTGCCAGCGCCCCCGAGCTGCTCCCAGCCAGCGGCCTCTGGCTGGTAGTGCTCTCGTGGCTCAGGCGCCGCGGGAGGCGTCGGCCCGTCTGGCCTTCCCGGGACTGAAGTTCGCCCGGCACCACGTGCTAGCGTCCATGCCACTGCTTGCGAGCAGCGTGCGCTCAGGGGGCGAAGGAGCGCATGAGGAGCACCGATGCGTAAGGAATACGAAGAGGATCTGCGTGTGGCGAAGGCCCGGGGGGTCGTCTCCGAAGAGGAGGCCGAGTCCCTGCTGGCAGAGGCCCTGCGCCAGGGGCGCCACCCGCTGGAGCTGCTCATGGACAGCGGGGTGCTCTCCCACGACACCTTCGCCGAGATCCAGGCCGCGGCCCGCGGCGCCGCGGCCCCCAAAGCCGAGGGGCCACAGGCGGGCGCCACGCTCTCCCTCAAGCGCGCCGCCGCGGAGCCCCGCCCGGCCGATCCCCTCTCGCCGGGCTCCCCGACCCTCACGATCCAGCCAGCGCCCCAGCCGGCGGCGCCCCCGCCCGGCGTGGAGGTGCCCCTCTCGCCCGGCTCGCCCACCCTGACGATCAAGCCAGCCCCCCACACGGGGCCCTCGTCCCAGGAGCCTGCCTTCCCGGCGCCTGGCTGGGAGCGCTACCAGCCGGTGCGCTTCCTGGGCCAGGGCGGCATGGGCCGTGTCTATCTCGCCTATGATCCGATCCTGCGCCGCAACGTCGCCCTCAAGTTCGTGCGCGGGGATGATCCCGAGCTGTTGCGCCGCTTCGTCTCCGAGGCCCAGGCCCAGGCGCGCGTGGAGCACGAGCGCGTGTGCAAGGTGTACGAGGTGGGCGAAGTCCAGGGCCAGCCCTTCATCGCCATGCAGTATGTGAGCGGGCGCTCGCTGCATGAGCTGACCCGAGAGCTCTCCGTGGAGCAGAAGGTGATGGTGGTGCAGCAGGCCACCGAGGGGGTGCACGCGGCCCACCGCGCCGGCCTCATCCACCGCGACATCAAGCCCTCCAACATCCTCGTGGAGCGCGGCGAGGACGGGCGGTGGAAGCCGTACGTGATGGACTTTGGCCTGGCGCGAGACTGGCAGCGGGAGACCACCGTCACCGGCACGGTGCTGGGCACCCCGCACTACATGGCGCCCGAGCAGGCCCGCGGCGAGGTGAGCCAGCTGGACCGGCGCGCGGATGTGTACAGCCTGGGCGCCACGCTCTACTTCCTGCTCACGGGCCAGACGCCCATCCCCGGCAGCAACGCCCTGGAGGTGCTCAGCAACCTGGCCACCCAGGAGCCGCGCCCGCTGCGCGCGCTGAACAGGAACGTGCCCGCGGACCTGGAGGCCATCGTCCTCAAGTGCCTGGAGCGCGAGCCCTCGGCCCGGTACGACTCGGCGCGGGCGCTGGCCGAGGATCTGGGGCGCTTCCTCAACGGCGAGCCAGTGCGGGCGCGGGCCGTGGGGAGCTGGTACCGGCTGCGCAAGTGGGCGCTCAGGCACCGCACGCTGGTCTCCATGGCCACGGTGGCGCTGGTGCTGGTGGGCCTGGCCCTGGGGCAGGTGGTGCTCACCCAACGCGATGCGACCCTGAACGAGCACCTGACGCGCCGCTTCACCGAGCTGGCCTCGGATGTGGGGGTGCGTGCGCGCCTCATCGCGCTCAGCCGCCTGCACGACACGAGCGCCGGGCGCCAGGCCTTGCGCGAACGGCTGACGGAGATCGAAACGGAGATGCGGCGGGGCGGAGAGCGGGCGCTGGGGCCCGGCCACTATGCGCTCGGGCAGGGGTGGTTGGATCTCGGGGACCCCGCCAGGGCGCGCGAGCACCTGGAGGAGGCCTTGCGGTATGACTTTCAGAATCCGCGGGTCGCCTCCGCGCTGGCCCTGGCACTGGGCCAGCTCTACAGAGAGCAGCTCCTGTCCCTGGGCTCACTCACCCCGGAGCAACGCCAGGCCCGCCGCGGGGAGCTGGCGCGCCTGTACCGGGAGCCCGCGATGTCATGGCTGCGCCGCAGCCAGGGCGAGTCCCTGATCTCCGCCGAGTACATGGAGGCGCTCCTGGCCTCCTACGAGGAGCGCTATGACGAGGCGCTGGCCCAACTGGGCCAGCTCGGTGAGCAGAGCCCCTGGTTCTACGAGGCGCCCAGGCTCCAGGGCGACATCCTCCTCATGCGCGCCCTGGTGCGCTGGGATGAAGGCAAGCAGACCGAGGCAGAGCGCGCGCAGGTCCAGGCAGCCCTCGAGGAGGCCCGCCAGGCCTACACCCAGGCCGCGGATACCGCCCAGAGCGCGCCGGAGGTGCACTACGGGCTGGCCCGGGTCGAGTCGGTGGCGGTCTCCATGGATCTCTACGGCCGGGGGGAGGTGCAGCCCTACATCGAGCGCGCGCTCGATCACCTCTCACGTGCCCTTCGGGTGGCGCCGGACCATGCCGCGTCCTGGGCGCTGCAGGCCTCGCTCTACCGCAGCCTCGCCGAGTCCCGCATCCTGCAGGGGAAAAAAGCGGAGGAGCCCCTGCGCAGGGCAGTCGAGTCGGCTCGGAGCGCCCTCGCCCACGCCCCCTCGCAGCTGGAGGCTCTCAAGGAGCTGGGCATGGCACTGTGGCACCTGGCCTCCGAACAGAAAAAAAGCGGCCTGGATCCGCGCGAGTCGCTCCGACAGGCCTCCGAGGCCTTCGAGAGCATCGCGCCAGACAAGAGAGACTTCTTCACCCACCACGGCCTGGGCCTCGTCTCCATGACCTGGGCCGACTACGAGGAGGAGCGCGGAGAGGATTCGCTTCGCCATCGCAATGAAGCCATTGAAGCCTTCCGCAAGGCGCTCGAGCTCGACGCTGATTACGCGTCGGCCTGGATCAACCTCGCGGCTCAATACTACGCGCGAGCCAGGCACCCGAAAGCCCCCACTGCGGAGGAGGACCTCGAGCAGGCCCGGCAGGCGGTGGAGAAGGGCCGGGCGTTCGATCGCCAGAGCGTAGTGGCCCACAACAACGCGGGCCTGATCCATATGCTGCGGGCCCAGCGGCTGCGCGACGCGGGCGCGGATGAGCGCCCGGCGCTGGCCGAGGCGATCGCCTCCTTCCGGGAGGGGCTGACCATCAACCCTGGCGTAGTGGAGTTCCACCAGCAGTTGGGCATGGCCCATGGAAAGCAGGCCCAGGGGGCCTGGGATCGAGGCGAGGATCCCCTGCCCCTGCTCGACCAGGCGCAGCAGTCCTTTGAGCGGGCCCGGGACCTGGCTCCCCAGGATCAATGGGCCTACATGAACCTCTCGCACCTGCACGCCACGCGGGCCGTGTACCTGCATGCGCGCGCCGAGGATCCTCGTCCGAGCGCACGAGCCGCCCTGGAAGCAGCACGAGAGGCCGCGCAGCGGGCGCCAGAGCATGCCTATCCCCTGATCAACCTGGGCTACGCCTCCCAGCTCCTGGCGGCCTTCACGCTGGAAGCCCAGGGCGACCCACGCCCGTACCTGGCCGAGGCCCTGGAGCAGCTCCAGAAGGCACTCGAACGAGCCCCCGGCGTCGCGGAGACCCGGCTGCATCTGGCGGGGACGCGAGCCGTGCAGGCCCGCTGGCAGGCGCGGCAGGGACGAGCGGTGGATAAGGACTTCGAGCAGGCGGCCCAGTCCTATGAGCAGGCGATCCAATCGTCCGGGCGGCACCCGGACTACCGCCTGGCCTTCGGTCGCTTCTGCCGCGATTGGGCGTCATGGAGACAGCAGGCCGGGCTCGATCCTCACCCCCCACTCGAGCAGGGGTTGGAGCAGGCTGACGCGGTGCTGGCAGCCCGGCCTGAGTGGGCCGAGGCGCGAGCGCTGCGCGCCAGCCTCCAGATCCGGCTCTCCAACTCCCGCCCGAGCGCAGCTCCCCAGCTCTCTCGAGCCTTGCAGGAGCTGCGCGAGGCGCTGGTGGCCAACCCCAACCTCAAGCACCGCTGGGCGGAGGTTCCACACCAGGCCCGCTAGAGGGCTCAGAAGTCGTCGTGAGTGCCGCCGGGATTCTGGGAAGGGGTGGTCTGCGTGAGCCCACCCGAACCTTCGATGTCATCATCATCGAAGGGCCGAGGCGTATAATTGTCGAGGCTGTGCTTGCGCGGGGCCTGGGTGGAGTTGCCCTGCTTGTTGCTCTCCGGCTTGCCCTGGGGAGACTGGCGCTGCGACTTGTCGGTGCTCATGGTCTGCCTCGCGTCGGTGAGGGGGGTTGGCAGGCCCACCTGCTGTGCTCGGGCCTGTTGCCTCACCCTGGAGCAACCCGCATGCCAGCAGCCCGCCCCAGGGGGGACGCTCCCTGCTGCCCCTCTGCCCTGGGAAGTTGACGCGTCAGCCGCGTGCGCTTGCGCGTCAATTGACGTCAGGCAACGTCAATCTTCCTCCAGCCCCAGCTCGCGCACGCGGCGCTGGAGCGCCCTCACGGAGATCTCGAGCCGCTGCGCCATGGCCTCCAGGTCGCCCTGACACTCGCGGTAGCTCTGGCGAATCTCCTCGACGCTCAGATCCTTGGCGGTGCGGGCTCGGGAGCTCTTCTTCACCAGGTTGTAGAGCGAGGCGCGGGAGATGCCGAGCTGGGCCGCGGCGGCCGCCAGATCCCAGGCGTGCGCGCGCAGCGCGGCCATCATCTCCTCCTCGGACACCTCGGAGGGCTTGCGGCGCGCCTCGGCCGGAGCCTGGGAGGAGGCCGAGGGGAGGGCCGAGGGGGGGGGCGTGGCAAAGGGCGCCGCGGGCAGGGCTCTCAGCTCCTGCTCCAGCTGCGGATCCACCTGCAGGCTCGGCAGGCCCCGGCTGCTGATGACGAGCTGGCGGGTGACGTTGCGCAGCTGGCGGACGTTGCCGGGCCAGGGGTGGCGCACCAGGCGGGAGGCCAGCGCCGCCGGCAGCCACGGCTCGGAGGAGGGCTCCTGGGACTCCAGCCGCCAGGCCTCGCCCAGCGCCTCCAGCTCCTGGCGGGCGAAGTGCAAGAGCAGCAGGCCCAGGTCCTCGCGGCGCTCGCGCAGCGGGGGCACCTGGATGACGTAGCCGGCCAGCCGGTGCAGCAGCGGCGCCTTGAAGTCCCCCTGCTGGATCTGCTCCTCCAGGTGCGCGTCCGTGGCCGCCACCAGGCGCACCTGCGTCTTGACGGGCGTGCGGGCGCCCACCGGGAACATCTCCCCTGTCTCCAGCACCCGCAGGAGCAGGGCCTGCACCTCGGGGTAGGCCTCGGCCACCTCGTCCAGGAAGAGGGTGCCCCCCTGGGCGGCGCGGAAGAAGCCCTCGCGGGACTGGGTGGCGCCCGTGTAGGCCCCGCGCTCGGCGCCAAAGAGCTCCGAGGCGGCCAGCTCCTTGGGGATGGCGCCCAGGTTGACGCTGACGAAGGGCCCCTTGCGCCGCTGGCCGTGCTGGTGGAGCGCCCGGGCCACCAGCTCCTTGCCCGTGCCCGTCTCGCCCCGGATGAGCACGGGCACGTCCAGGTCCGCCACTTGCAATACCTGTCGGCGAACCCGCCGTACCGCCGCGCTCTGGCCCACCATGCCCAGCTCTTCCGCCCCCTCCTTCCCCTCGGGCTCCGCCAGGTGCAGCAGCAGCACCACGCGCTCGGCCAGCTCCAGCGCCACGCCCGCCGCGAGCGCCTCGGGCTCCAGCTCCCGCTCGCCCGAGAGCGGCTCGCCGTTGACGACGAGCTGGGGGCTGCCCCCCGCCACCAGGCGCACCCCGCCCCGCGCCCCCTGGAGCAGGCGCAGCGGCTTGCGGCTCAGGAAGGGATCGGCCAGCGGCAGGCCCACGACGGCGCCCGGGCGCGCGAAGAGCGGCTCCGTGCGAGAGACGGACACCTCCCGGCCCGCCGCGAGCTCCCGGAGCAGCACCCGCTCGCCGCAGCGCTGGATCTTCGGGTGGGAGATGAGCGTCAACGCGGGGACGAGGCCCGGCGCCACCGACCCGCCGCGCGGTGAGGGCCTGGTGAGCGTGGAGATGTCTTCCAACAGTGCCCTCCCATCTGTGTGTCGCCTTCGTTCGAGGCCCCTGCCCAGTACTTCAAGGGCCTGCCCCCTTCAAGCCCCTGTGTCCCCCTGCCTGACAAGCACTCTTCTACCAAAGGACTGAACCCATGAACCCCCTCCGAGCAGGCGGCCTGTGGCTGTGGGCCGCGATGTCCAACCTCACGCGCGTGCGTCCCTCGCTGTCGCGAGCGCGCGCCTTGCCAGCGGTGGCGGCGCTGGCGTGCCTGATGACGGCCAGCGCGTACGCCGAGGAGCCCTCGAAGGTCGAGGTGCCGCCCACGCAGAACTCCTACATCACCGCGGTCGCCACGCTCTATGAGCAGGGGAAGTACGAGGAGGCGCTCTCCAAGCTGGAGAAGGCGCTGGAGTGGAAGTCCAATGGAACGCAGGAGGAGATCTGGCTCAAGCTGATGCGGGGGGTGCTGCAGGCGGAGCTAGCCCAGGGCTCGCCGCTGGAGTCCTTCAAGGAGGCGCTGGCGTTGGATGATCAGGCGCAGCTGCCGGTGACGGGCTCCAGGCGCCTGCGCAAGCTCTTCGAGCAGGCGCGCAACACGGCCGGGCTGCCGACGGACGCGGAGCTCCTGGCGGAGGAGCTGGGGCCGGCTCCCGCGCCGGTGGTGAGCCTCCCCCCGAGACGACAAGGCCTGAGCCTGGCGGTGCGTGGCGAGGCGGATGTGCTGAGCCTGGCAGCGCGTGTCGGGGCGGATACGCAGGGGCTCGACATCACCTCGGCCCTCGCGCCTGCCGTGGGCGTGGGGTACACCCAGGAGCGCCTGGGAGGTGTGCTCACGTTGCTGGTGCAGAAGCCCTCGCCGGGGCTCCGAGCCGAGGGGCAGTTCCACCCTTACACGGTGGGGCGGCTGCGGCCCTATGCGGGCCTGGGCGCGACGGCCTTCTTCAACGAGAAGGACGCGCAGGGGGCGTCCCACTTCCTGGGCGGAGTGAGCGGGCGCGGGGTGGTGGGAGTGGACGTACAGTTGACCTCCCGCATGTATGTCTTTGCGGATGTGGCCTACGAGCACTTCTTCAAGAGTGAAGACCGGTACAGGTCGCAGTCGGTGCTGTTCTCGGTGGGAGTGAGCCTGTTCCCCTGAGCCTCACAGTCGCAAGGAGACCTGTATGTCATCCACGGCTGGAGCTGCGCCACCGCCCCCGCCTTCCCTGCCGCCTGGGCCTTGCTGGTACTGGCCCAGGCCCTCCGCAGGCGCCGGCTCCGTTCTCCTTACCGGCCCGACGCCCCCCACCTTCTGCCATGGACTGTCAGACGTGCCAGGTAGGGTGGCGCGTCCGAGGTACTGGAGACGAGGCACAAGGCGAGCGGCCGCTGGCGCGAGGCTCAGGGAGCCTCGCCCCCTCGCAGCTCACGAGCGTGGGCCTCGCGGGCTTCCTCGAGGCGCTCGCCCAGGTAGCGCTGACGCTGCCGCACCTCCAGGCACGCGCTCGTCATCTGGCGCAGGCGCTCGCGCAGCGCGTCCACTCCCAGCCTCCACACCCGCGCGCAGCCGTCGCTCGAGGCGATGGCCAGCATGTCCCCCTCCGGGCTGAAGGCTGCCACCGTCACGCGCTCCCCGTTGCCGGCGAGCACCAGCGGCTCGCCGCTCCCGTCCGCGGGCCACACCCGCACCGCTCCGTCCCCGGAGGCCGTCACCACCCGCGTACCTCGGGGATCGAACCGGGCGGTGTGTCCTCGGAGCACGACCGCCTCCCCCACCCCATCGGTGGGCCACACCCGCACCGTCTTGTCCTGGGAGGCGGTCAACACCCGCGCGCCGTCCGGGCTGAACTCCGCGCTCACCACCGCCTGATCATGTCCCCTGAGTACCACCGGCTCGCCGCGGCCGTCCGCGCGCCACACCCGCGCCGTCCCATCCTCCGAGGCCGTCACCACCCGCTCCCCCTCCGGGCTGAACGCCGCGGTCCGGAGGAACTCCGTGTGCCCTCGAAGCACCACCGGCTCGCCACGGCCGTCCGCGCGCCACACCCGCGCCGTCCCATCCCACGAGGCCGTCACCACCCGCTCCCCCTCCGGGCTGAACGCCGCCGTCACCACCCGGCCCGTGTGCCCCTGGAGCACCACCGGCTCGTCGCGGCCGTCCGCGCGCCACACCCGCGCCGTCCCATCCACCGAGGCCGTGAGCACGCGCTCCCCCTCCGGGCTGAAGGCCACCGTCCGCAGCTCGGCCACGTGCCCCTTGAGCACCACCCTGTCCGAGCCGCCGCCCAGTCCCCACACCCGGGCCGTGCCGTCCGCATGCGCGGTCGCCAGGTGCTCTCCCCGAGGACTGAAGGCCAGGGCCTGCACCGGGCCCGCACGGCGATGCAGCGTGAGCGCCTGCGGCTGCGCGCGCCATCGCCACACGCGCGCGGTGCCGTCCTTGGAGGTTGTCACCACCCGCTCCGCGTCCGCGCTGAAGCTGGCGGAGAGCACCTCGTCCGTGTGCCCCAGCAGATCCATGGGCTGGCCCTCTCCATCCGTGCGCCGCGCCCGCGCCGTCCCGTCTCGCGAGGCCGTCACCACCCACCTGCCATCCAGGCTGAAGGCCACCGTGAGGATCTCCCCGGTGTGTCCCTCCAGCCTCATCCACCCGCCCTTGCCGTCCGCTCGCCACAGGCGCACCGTCCCATCCGCGTGCGCGCTCACCACCAGCCCCCCGTCCGGGCTGAAGGCCACCGCGTTGACGAAGCCGGAGTCGCTCTGCAGCAGGCTGGGCTCGCCCTGCCCATCCGCCCGCCACACCCGCACCACCCCATCCACCGAGGCGGTGGCCACCCGCGCCCCCTCCGGGCTGAAGACGGCGGCGCGCACATCCCCGGGGTGAGGCAGCACGGCCAGCTCGCCCCGCCCGTCCGCGTGCCACACCCGCGCCGTCCCGTCTCGCGAGGCCGTCACCACCCGCTCGCCGGCCCCGTCAAAGGCGGCGGCCACCACTGCCTGCTCGTGGCCCCGGAGCACCACGGGCACGCCGGAGCCATCCGCGCGCCACACCCGCGCCGTCCCATCTCGCGAGGCCGTCACCACCCGCGCTCCCTCCGGGCTGAAGGCCGCCGTCACCACCTCCCCCGCGTGCCCCGCGAGCACCTCCGGGCCCGAGCCGCCCTCCACCCACCACACCCGGGCGGTCCGATCCGCCGAGGCCGTCACCACCCGCCGCCCATCCGGGCTGAAGGCCGCGGCCAGCACCTCCCCGCCGTGCCCCTCGAGCACCCGCGGCAGGCCCGTGCCATCCGCGCGCCACACCCGCGCCGTCCCGTCCTTCGAGGCCGTCACCACCCGCGTGCCATCCGCGCTGAGCGCCGCCGTGCGCACCGGCCCGCGGTGGCCTCGCAGCACCGCCGAGGCGAGCGGCTGCTGGAGCACCTCCAGCGCCGCCTGCGTCCACGCCAGGTGCTGCTCGGGCTCGCGCACCTCCAGCAGCACCAGCAGGGCCGCCGTCGGATCCTCCCTGCGCAGCTTGTCCGCCACGATCAGCCGGGCGAAGTCCTGCAGCCGCTCCTGGTGCCTGCGCGCCTCCCGAGCCAGGCGCTCCGCCCGCTCCCGGCTCGCGGCGATGAACGGGAGCACCCGCTCGTCCAGCTCCTCCGGGTGGGCCTGCTGGAACTCCAGCGCGTCCTCCAGGCGCCGGCCCCGCAAGAGGTAGTCCTCCGCATGCGGAGACTCGCGGTGGGCACGCCACGCCTCCGCCCCCGCGCGCAGCTCGAGCCGCCTGCGCCGGCGCTCCTGATCGGCCCGGATCCACTCGGCCAGGGGCCCCCAGTGGCGCAGCAGCGCCTCGTGGGCCACCTCGATGGAGGCCTCGCCCCCCTCCGCGCCGCCGAGCACCAGCACCCGGCCCTCCACCAGCCGCCCCAGCGCCGTGTCGAAGGCGCGGCGCGCCCGCTCCTCCCCGGGGCGCACCCGCTCCCTCCACACCCGCTGGCAGGAGAAAGGGGCGGCCCCCTCCCGCACGTCCACCAGCTCCACCAGCAGCCGGCGCGCCTGGTGCCGCTCCTCCTCCCCGAGCCCCAGGTACAGCGTGTCCAGCTCCTGGGCCAGCGCCCCGGCCACTCCGCCCAGGGCCTGGTAGGCGCTGTGCTTGAGCCAGCGCCCCTCGCGCAGCCGCCACAGCCGCTCCAGCGCGTGCGCCAGCAGCGGCAGTCCTCCCGGCTGGCGCTCCACATCCTGCAGGAGCCGCTCCGTCAGGCCCTCCTCCAGCATGAGCCCCTGTTGCCGCGCGGGGCGCTCGATGGCCTCGCGCAGCTCACCCGCCGTCATCTCCGGCACCAGCAGCAGGCGCTCGCCCTCGAAGAGCACCGCGTCCAGCCGGGGCCCGCCCTCCCCCAGCCGCACCTCCGCGCAGCGCCCCAGGTAGTCCACCCGCAGCGTGGCGAGCACCACCGTGCCCCGCTCGGGCGCCTGCGAGGCCTCCCACAGCGCGCACAGCAGCTGCGCGCGCTCGCCCTCCCCCAGCCGGGTGAAGGCCTCGTCCAGCGGATCCACCACCAGGAGCCGGCGCCGGCCCGGAGAGGCCCGCGCCGAGCGTGCCGCCTCCAGCGCGCCGGCCTCGCCCGCGCGCACCCGGGTGAGCTCCCAGCGCTCGGGGGACAGCGCGGGCAGGAGCCCGGCCCGGAGCAACGAGGACTTGCCGCTCCCGGAGGCGCCGGCCAGCACCTGGAAGGCAGGGAGCTGCCCCGCCGCGGCGGCCTCCACGCGCAGGCGCAGCGCCTGGCGGAGCGGCTCGCGGCCGAAGAAGCGCCGGTGATCCCCCGGCTCGAAGGGCCGCAGGCCGCAGTAGGGAGGGAAGATGAAGGGGCGCAGATCCGGCCCGCCCCCGGCGCGAGCGTAGAGCTGGAGCGAGGCCCCATCCATCCGCGCCCCCTCGAGCCGCAGCGCCTTGCGGGCCTCGGCCAGCGCCTGCTCCAGCGAGGTGTGGCGCCCGAGCAGCTCGCCGTAGAGCGTGCGGGTGAAGGTGACGGAGCCCACCTTGGAGAGCGGCAGCCGGGAGGCGAGCACGGCGGCGAGGCCCGCACGGTGCAGCTCGCGGGCCGGGCTGCCCAGGTGGTTGCCTGGGAGCCCCGCGTCGCCGCCGCGGCAGGCGCACAGCACCACCATGCGGATGCGCCCGGCGTGCGGCTCGAGCGCGGCGCGCAGCGAGGCGGCATCCACCACCTCCAGCTCCCCGTCCATCCGCGAGGAGCTCCAGGCGAGGCCATACGCCCCGGGCTCCGAGGGGGCGCCGTGGCACAGCAGGTGGAGCGCGGCGAGGGGCTCCTCACTGTCGCGCAGGGCCTGCTCGAGCGAGGCGAGGCTCACGTGGGGGAGCACGTCCCGGCTCGGATCGAAGCCATACCCGGCGCTGGCGCAGGCCTCGGTAAGGGCGCGCTGGTGCCCCGCGGCCGGCACCTCGCCGGCCCAGGCGAAGAGGATGCGGCCTCCGGCGGGCGGAGGCGAGGGCCGCGGGGGATGGGGCTGCGTCCCGGGCCGCTCGTAGCTCAGGGTGCAGCCCGCGAGATCGCTCAGCGCCTGGCCGGTGGGCTCCAGCGTGAGCAGCTCCCAGGGGAGCACGCACAGCTCTGCGGGCTCCAGGCGCAGGGTGAGCCGCACCGGCTGGCCGGCCTCCAGCGCCTGCCGCAGCCGTTGCTCGTCCTGGGCCCAGCCCAGGGGCGCGAGGAAGGCGCGCAGCAGCTCCCCGAGCCGCTGGGCGGCGTTGGGGCTGGGGCGGCTGGAGCCCAGGCTGGCCAGATCCTCGAGGGCGCGCTCCCAGGGGAAGGAGGCGCGCGCGGAGGTGCCCTCCTCGCGCAGGCGCAGGTAGTCCCGAGGCTGGAAGAGGAAGCGGTCGGCGTCGCGCGAGCGCTCGCCGGAGACGAGGTGGAGCGTGAGCTCGAAGGGGTGGAGGGCCACGAGGTGCACGCTCCCGGCTCAGCCCACGCTCAGCCGCTCACGGAAGTAGCGCCGGTACAGCTCGCAGCGCGGCAGCACGGAGCTCCCCTCCTGCCGCACCAGCCCCGCGCTCCTCAGGCGGATGAAGACGCCCTCGTCCGGGCAGGCGTTGCGCTGCAGCACCTCGCGCAGGCCCGCCTTGAGCTGCGGCTGGCCGCCCAGCCGGAAGAGCAGGTGGCGCAGGTGATCGCCAAACGGCCCCCGGTCCTCCGCCGCCTGGGAGAACAGGTCCGCCACCCGCATGCTGCCGCTGGCCACCAGGTACAGCGCCTTGCGGATCAGGTAGGGGTGCCCGCCCAGCAGGGCGAAGAGCTCCTGCTCCTGCGGCGGCGCCAGCGGCGAGCCATGCCGCTGGTTGAGCTCCGCCACCTGCTCCGAGGCGAAGTCGCCCAGCTCCACCGTCTGCCCCACGTTGAAGGGCGACTGCATCAGGTTCTTGATGAAGAGGAAGGGCTCGGTCGAGGTCACCAGGACGATGCTGAGCTTCTTCCACACCGGCGTGGTGGGCAGCGCGCGGTTGTTGTGCCAGCTGCGCAGCATGCCGAAGAAGTCCGTGCCGAAGGGGATCTCGAAGAGCGTCTCCACCTCGTCCAGCCCCAGCACCAGGGGGGCGTTCAGCCCCCGCAGGACATGGCCGCTCATGTACAGCCCGCAGCGCTGGCTGCTGCCCATGGGCTTCTGCCAGTACGTCTCCACCTGGTTCTCCAGCTCGAGCTGATCTCCCAGGGCGATGCAGAAGCGCTGGAAGAAGAGCTCCGGGTTGGAGAGCGTGGCGGTGTCGAACTCCTGGAACGAGAGGTAGGCCACGCGCTTGCCCGCCTCGAGCGCGGCGGCCAGGCCCCGCATGAGCAGCGAGCTCTTGCCCATCTGCCGCGCGCCCTTGATGGTGACGGTGGAGCCCTGCTTCTGCGAGACGGCCCTCATCACCGCGGCGTCGGCATCCCTCACCACGTAGAAGGACGACTGCGTGTCCATGGCCCCCTCGAGCGTCTCATCCAGCTCGAGCGGCGCGGAGGGCAGGGGCGGCTGCAGGAGGGCGGCGGCGGGCTCGGGCGCGGCGCTGGCGCGAGGGGGGCTCGCGGCCCGCGGCGCGGAGCCTGGCAGCGCGCCCCCGCTCATGGCCTTGGCGAGCTGCTCGAGCAGGCGCGGGGTGTCCTCCGGCCCCTCCCACAGCGCCCAGTTGATGGGACTGAGGTACCCGCTCAGGGGCGGAGGGAGGCGCTCGTGGTAGGCGACGCGGACGGGGAGCAGGACCGGGTGCCCCCGCTGCGCCTGGAGCTGGTGCGCCAGCTCGATCTCCGTCCGCGCCATCTCGCTGTTGACGGAGAACGGTGACAGCAGCGAGATGAAGAAGTCCGCCTGGCGGATCTCCGCGTCAATGCGCTCCACCCACTTCTCGCCCACCAGCATGGAGGTGTCGATGAAGACCTCGTGGGAGACCTTGAGCGCCTTGTAGAGGGCGTTGGCGACGTCCTGATCCGGCGTGACGTCGCGCTTGTAGCTGATGAAGACACGGGCCATGGGTCTCTTTCCTGTGCCGAATCAGGGCGGGTCGGGGCACGTCTTCCGGTAGGGGACGCCCCCGCCCATCACCGAGAGCCACTCCTGGGGCGTCAAGTTGCGCGGCAACAAGGAGCAGGCGAGCGCGATCCAGTCCGAGTATCGCACGGGCCACAGGCGCGCGGCGCCATCCTTGCTGGCGGTGGCCACGCGCGTGCCATCCGGGCTGAAGGAGACCGCCTGGACGGGGCCCTCGTGCGGCAGGCGCGCGAGCCGGCGGCCCGTGGCGGCGTCCCACACGCGCGCCGAGTCGTCTACGCTGGCGGTGACCACGAGCGCGCCATCCGGGCTGAAGGCCACGTCGGTGACGCTGTCTTCATGCGACAACAGCTGCCGCTGCTGGCCCGTGGCCACGTCCCACAGGCGCGCGGTGTTGTCATGGCTGGCGGTGGCCAGGGTCTGGCCGTCGGGGCTGAAGGCCAGCGCGGTGACGACGAACTTGTGCTGCAAGGGGCTGGCCAGGGGCTCGCCGGTGGCTGCGCTCCACAGCCGCGCGGTGTTGTCCTCGCTGGCGGTGGCCACCCGCGTGCCATCCGGGCTGAAGGCCACGGCCTTGATGGCGAGCTGGTGTGAAAGGGGCCCGGCCAGGGCCTCGCCGGTGGCCGTGCTCCACAGCCGCGCGGTGTCCTCACTGACGGTGGCCACGCGCGTGCCGTCCGGGCTGAAGGCCACGGCGGTGACCACCTTCTCATGCTCCAGCACCGCCCGCTGGCGGCCCGTGGACACCTCCCAGAGCCGCGCGGTCTTGTCCTCGCTGGCGGTCAGCAGCAGGCTGCCGTCCGGGCTGAACGCCGCAGCCAGGACGCTGCCCTCGTGCGCCAGCCGCCTCAGGGGCATGCCGGCGGCCGCGCTCCACAGCCGCGCGGTCTTGTCCTCGCTGGCCGTGGCCAGGCGCTGGCCGTCGGGGCTGAAGGCCACGGCCCGGACGCGGGCGTCGTGCCGCAGGGGCTCGGCCAGGGCCTCGCCCGTGTCCGCGCGCCAGAGGCGCACGGCGTTGTCTTCGCCGAAGGTGGCCAGGGCCTTGCCGTCAGGACTGAAGGCCATGTCGGTGACGGCCTTGTCATGCGGCAGGAGCACGAGCGGAGGGCGGGGGGCGATCTCCCACAGCAGCGCGCTCCTGCCATCGCTGGCGGTGGCCAGGGCCTTGCCATCCGGGCTGAGCGCCACGGCGTTGATGGAGTCATCATGGGGCAGGAGCACCAGCTGCCGGCCGGTGGCCACATCCCACAGGCGCGCGGTCCTGTCCTCGCTGGCGGTGGCCACCCTCCTGCCATCCGCGCTGAAGGCGATGGAGGTGACTGCCTTGTCATGGGGAAGGGCCACGCTGGGCAGACCGGTGGCCACCTCCCACAAGCGCGCGGTCTTGTCCTCGCTGGCGGTGAGCAACAGGCTGCCATCCGGGCTGAAGGTCACCGCCAGGACGCGGGCCTTGTGCCGCAAGGGATTGCGCATCCGCTGGCCGGTGGCCGCATCCCACAGCCGCGCGGTCCTGTCCGTGCTGGCGGTGGCCACGCGCGTGCCATCCGGGCTGAAAGCCACGGCGTTGACGGGGTACCAATGGAGAAGGGGCGGGGCCAGGAGCTCACCGGTGGCCGTGCTCCACAGGCGCGCCCTGCCATCATCACTGCCCGTGAGGAGCTTCTTGCCATCCGGGCTGAAGGCCACGGCATTGACGACATTCTCATGGGGCAGCTTCTGCTGCAGCCGGCCCGTGGCCACCTCCCACAGCCGCGCGGTCTTGTCCGCGCTGGCGGTGGCCACCCGCGTGCCATCCGCGCTGAAGGCCACCGCGGTGACAGAGTCCTCATGGGGGAGGGGCGGGGACAGGGGCGCGCCGGTGGCCGTGCGCCACAGGCGCGCGGTGTTGTCCTCGCTGGCGGTGGCCACCCGCGTGCCATCCGGGCTGAAGGCCACGGCGGTGACAGCCTCGCCATGGGGCAGCACCGCCCGCTGCCGGCCGGTGGCCACCTCCCACAGCCGCGCGGTCTTGTCCTCGCTGGCGGTGAGCACCAGCCTGCCATCCGGGCTGAACGCCGTCGCCAGGACGCTGTCCTCGTGCGCCAGCGGCGCCCGGGCGCGGCGCAGCTGGGTGAGCGCGCGGATGAGCGAGTCCATGGCCTCGGTGGAGGAGGGATGGAGCCGCAGGGCCTCTATGAAGACCGCGGTGCTGGCGGTCAGCTCCGCAGAGGCGCCGCGGAGCCTGGCATCCGCCTGGTTCATCAACACATAGGAGATGGCCTGTCGCCGGACCTGCTCGAAGTTGGCTTTGGCGCGGGCGCTCGTCTCCTGGGCCTCCATCGCCTCCGCCTGCAGCCGCTGCGCCTCTGCCTGCAGCCGCTGCGCCTCTGCCTGCAGCCGCTGCGCCTCGTCCTGCCGCCGCCGCGCCTCCGCCTGCTGCCGCTGCGCGTCCTCGCGGAACCTGTCGGCCTCCTCCTTGGCCTTGCGGGTGTCCTCTTGGAGCCTCGCCAGATCCTGCTGGGCATTGGCTCGAGTCCTCTCGGCATCCTCGATCGCCTGACGCTTCTCGGCCTCGGCGGCGGCGCGATCCGCGAAAGCCGCCTGGCGCTCGCTCTCCGCCGCCGTGAGCTTCATGGTCAGGATCACGGAGGCGGGCAGGAGCACGGCGAAGCCCGCGATCACCAGCCCCAGGGCCGCCAGCCGCACCACCCGCCAGTCCACCGGGAGCTGGCTCCCGGCCCAGGCCACGGTGAAGACACGCTCGTAGATGGTGTTGCGCACCCGCAACACCTCGCCCTGCCGGCGCACCACCCCCGAGAGCTTGAGGTGCGCCTTCACCAGCGACCGCTCCTCATCCAGCACCCGCCGGCCGCGCCGGATGTCCTGGTACGTCCGCAGCACCCGCTCCGGGTCCGGCGCCCGCCGGGTCAGCATGTCTCGGACGAACACCAGGTTGTTGTCCTGGAAGCTCTTCTCCGCGAAGAACGTGCGCTCCACCACCTGCTGCACGCCCTGGCGTGTCCAGGCGCCGCCGCCGCTCTGCTGCTGGTGATCCACCAGGGCCTGGCACAGCCGCTGCGTCAGGTAGGGGTGTCCTCCCGTCCACCCCAGCACCCACTCCAGCACCCGCCGCCCCTCCTCGGCCGAGTCCGCCAGGCCCTGCGCCAGCGGCGCCGCCTCCTCGAGGGTGAAGTCCGTCAGCTCGACCCGCTGCCCCAGGTTGAAGGGCGTGCGCGTCTCGTCCTGGATGAGATCTCCCGGGGTGGCCACGCCCACCAGCACGAAGGAGAGCCGCGCCAGCTCCGGGTTGCTCGCCCGCGCGTTGTAGAGGTAGCGGATGGCCGCGTAGAAGTCATCCGTGAAGCCCATGCCCAGGGTGGTGTCAATCTCATCCACGAACACCACCACGCGCTCTTTGATCTCCGCGAGCACCACCTCTTCCAGGAAGCGCGTCATCCGCTGCACGGGCCCCTGGTCTCGGTGGCGGCTCCACCACTCGGCCGCGTCGGTGCCCAGCTCGAGCTGCTCCTGGATGACGACGAGCAGGCCCACGTACCACTGGTCCGCCGTCACCTGCTTGCCGATGCGTGTCAGGTCGATGATGACCGAGCGGATGCCCTCTTCGTAGAGCTGCTCGGCGGTGCGCACCATCAGGCTCGACTTGCCCATCTGCCGCGCCGTCAGCACGAAGGCGAAGGTGCCGGCTCTGCACAGCTCGAGCATCTCCGGATCCGCTCGCCGGGCCAGGTACACGCCTCCGCCCGCCTGCACCGTCCCGCCCACTGTGTACAGGCTCGTGTCGCTCACAGCGCAAGTATCTTCCGAGTGCCGCCCGCGCGTCGCTCTTTTTTGAGAGGTCCCCCCTTGAGCTTGCGCAGCGTCCTGGAGGCATACGGCCAGTGCAGGATGAGAGTCATGCCCGAGCGTGTGCAGAGTGTCTCAGAGGGTATTGAGCGGAGGCACGCGAGCAAGCCAGCGGAGCAGCCAGCGGAGCATGGCCAGCGAGGCAGGTGTCTTGGCGTGCTGCTGCGGCTCTTGAGGAGGGAGCGTGGGCGGCCGGCCAGCCCCTGGAGCCATATCGACGGCGCATGGCGCAGAGCTGTCCGGCAGCCCGGCAGGTTTCGGCAGGCCGCATTCGGACGCTGCCCGCTGGGAGCCTGAGGTGCTGGCCCGAGTACGGTTCGCAGGTTCAGCAGCCCCCACCCGTGCGCCAGCAGGTGACGGAGTTCCCCACGCCATAGGGGACCAGGTGTCGCCCCCACCCTCTTCGGGGTGGCCTGGGAGCCTGCCGGCCTTGAGCCCCAGCCCCCTGTGGCCCGAAGGCTGGCCGAGGCTGGTGAAGCCAGAGCCGCTCGGGGCACTGCCTGTCGGCGGCGCATGGCGCAAAGCTGTCCGACAACTTGTCAGCTTCAGGCAAGCCGCCTCCGCCAGCGCCCCGTCAACGCGTTCAGGCGTGGGATTGCCTGGGCAAAGTGGCTCTGTCAGACAAGGGGGCTGCAAAGGCAGCTCGCCTGTCCGACAGCTCGTCAGGTTCAGACGGGCCGCCTCCGCCGGCGCCCCCCCAGCGAGCTCAGGCTTGGAAGTGCCTGGGCAAAGTGGCTTTGTCAGGGCAGGGGGCTGCAAGGGCACGTGGCCTGTCGGACAAGCAGGCAGGTTCGGACAGGCCGAGCCCGCCAG
Source organism: Myxococcaceae bacterium (assembly GCA_016926755.1). GTDB lineage: Bacteria > Myxococcota > Myxococcia > Myxococcales > Myxococcaceae > Hyalangium. The sequence continues at coordinate 23,947 of JAFGNZ010000076.1, forward strand.
CGCGTCCCTGGTGGGCTCGGCCTCGGAGCTGTCCAGCGCGGGCGGCTGCAGTGGGGTGGGTGGCTCGGGCACTCCCTGCGCCGGGCGCACGGGCATCAGCCTGTGGAGCAGTTGCTCATCTCCGGCCAGCACATCGGAGGCCTGCTCGCAGCAGACGGCCAGCAACTCCACCGTGGTCTCCCGCTTGAGGGTGAGGTAGCCCTCCAGCAGGCGCCTGCGCTCGGCGGCAGCGTGGCGGCCCTCGTGCAGCGCCATGCTCAGGTTC
>JAFGNZ010000077.1 GCA_016926755.1 Myxococcaceae bacterium
CCCCTTCAAGGCGACCGATGACATTTTCGCGCTCGGAGCCGACCTCTACGATGTGCTGACGGACCCGACACCCGACCTCAGCAAGAACGCGTGGGCGAGCGTTTGACGTAAGCGCCAGGGCCCCCTTTGATTCCCACCCATGCTCCGCTCCCGCCGAACCGTGCGCTGGACGCTCGCACACCTGTGGCTGGCCTGTGCCGTCCTCGCAGCATGTGCCACCCCCCAACGCTCCTCGCGCAGGGACTTGCGCCTCGACTCGGAGACGGCCGCCAAGGTGACCCATGCCTCCGCCGTCATCGAGGGGGGTAGCTCCGCAGCTTCCACCACCACTGCGGCCGTAGCCTCCATCCTCGGCCGGTCCGTCCCCGCACTGCTCGCCTTGCTCGAGAACGACAACGCGGTAGGCGAGCTCGAGGAACAGCTCGTCGAGTGCGCCAGGCTGGCCGAGCGCCAGGTCAACTCCCAGTTCTTCGGCAACCGCTCCCCCACCCGCCAGGAGTGCGGCGAGGAGGTGTTCGTGGACGGCTGCGCCGCCCCCATCTCCCGCGCCATGTACCTGGGAGAGCTGAAACATACCGTTGCCTTCCAATGCGCTCAGCAGGTGCTCGAGCAGCTCTGGCCTGCCCCCTTCAGCATCCAGCAGCGCTACCGCTACTACCCCAACGCGAAGCTCCTCGAGCCCGTTAGCAAGCAAGAGGTGGCGCGCCTGATCGCTCAAGGCTGCACCCGTGAGCTGTGGCGCACCATCGAGCCCGACATCGTCCTTCATGCCGACCGCAGCAGCTTGCTGCGGTCCGTACTCACCCTGGACTTCAAGTTTCCCTGTCCTGAGACCAATGAGGCGCGATGGACGCGTTATGGAGAGAACAGCGCCTATTCCGGCCGCACCCAGGGTGAAATCTACAAGGAAGCGCTTGGGGGAGAAGCCTGGATCATCTCGCCACAAGGGGGCATGACTCGATGAGGGAGAACATTCCCGTCATCCGCCTGCGGAGCAAGTACGGCAGGTCGGTGGCCCGCGATGGCGTCGTCCTCTGCTTCTTCATGCGCCGCTCTCACCACGAGGTGGCCCCCGCCGTGTGGCGGGCCCTGCAGGCCTACCGCCGTGCCACCCCACCACCGTCGCTGGCCTGGTACGGCTCGGACGATGGTGACACCCTCCCGCTCGATGACAAGGGCTGGGCGCACATCCGCTGGCAAATCCTTGAACGCAAGGGGGCTGCCGCCTGCTATGTCGATCTCGAGGAGGATGCGAGCGAAGTGGGCGGTTACCACTTCGAGTACCGGGGCCGGCAGCTCGATGACCCGAACTTCTCTCACGACGAGAACTGGACCAGCGGGGTGTCCTTTACCTTTCCCACCGAGTACCTCTTGGAGCGCGGCCCAGGCCATCTGCGCTCCCTGGCCCTGGAACTCGCACGCGAGTTGCCCTTCAGCTTCGGCTACGCCAGCCTCGCCGTCATCTCTCCCCATGGCATGTGGTACGCCGCCCGCCGGGAGCTCCTCCCTCTCCTCTCTCGCTACCTGGGCCTGGATCTCTACCACCTCGAAGACACGAGCCGGGTCATCGGCACCCGCGCCCGAGGTGCCTACTGGCTCACCTTCCTGGGCCAGCCCCTGCTCGGCCAACTCGGTGGCCCCGAGGCCCTGCACCAGAAGCTCCCCTTCCCGGAGCTCTCCTTCCAACCCCTCGACGGCGACCGTCTGCTGATCACCCTCACCGAGTGGCCAGAGACCATCGACACCGAGAAGAAGTCCTACCCGGCCCAATACCGCGAGTTGGCGCTGCTGCTCGAGCCCTTCTTCTTAGACGAGCGCACCGGCTGGTTCTCTCTCGACAAAGAACCGTTGCGCCGCTGGATGCGCAGGCTCTGCCAGTAATCAGTCAGAGCGCGCGTCACCCTGCCCGCCGGTCTTTCCCATCCGGAACTCATCACGCGGAAGTTCTCGTCGCCGTTGCAGAGGAGCGGAAACTTCCCTTGCGCTGCTGCCTCAGCGAGCCATGCATCGCGCTGAGGCAATGCGACAGGTCGCCCCCCCTTCAGCAAGCTTCCACTCCAAGCGCAGACCTGGGAGCGCGCGCTCCATTCCATGGACGACGGCGAGCGTGCGCCCATCATCACCCACGAGCGCAGGCGCGTAGATGATGATCCCAAGAGAATCCTGAGATACCGGCCGTCGTTTCTCCAGAGCGACTTGACTGAACGCAATTTCAGGTTCACCGTGAGCGCGTGAAGCCACGCGCCGTGTCCAACCCGCCCAACCCCTGGGCGAGCACCGAGGTGGAGTACCTCGAGGAGATCCCTCCCGCCCGGCTGGAGGTGCTGGAGGATCACACCCGCGAGGTGCTGTCGCACAACAACAGCCCGGACGTGCCCTTCACCTGGAGCGTCAACGCGTACCGCGGCTGCATGCACGCCTGCGCCTACTGCTACGCGCGCCCCACCCACGAGTACCTGAGCATGGGCGCCGGCACGGACTTCGAGACACGCATCGTCGTCAAACCCCACGCCCCGGAGCTGCTGCGCGAGGCCTTCGAGCGCCCACGCTGGCAGGGCGAGCCCGTCGTCTTCAGCGGCGTCACCGACTGCTACCAGCCGCTGGAGGCCTCGCTGCGGCTCACCCGCCGGTGCCTGGAGGTCTGCGCCGAGTACCGCAACCCCGTGGGCATCATCACCAAGGCCCCGCTCATCGAGCGCGATCTGGACGTGCTGCGGACGCTGGCGCGCGAGGCCCGGCTCTGGGTGAGCGTCAGCGTGCCCTTCCACAACGCGGAGCTGGCCCGCGCCATCGAGCCCTACGTCGCCACGCCCCAGCGGCGCCTGCTCACCATCGAGCGGCTCGCGGCGGCGGGCATCTCCGTGGCGGTGTCCGTCGCCCCCATCATCCCGGGCCTCAACGACGAGGACATCGCCAAGGTGCTCGCGGCGGCCCGCGAGGCCGGCGCCACCCGGGCCCACTACTCGCTGGTGCACTTGCCCGGCCCGGTGAAGGAGGTCTTCGAGGAGCGGCTGCGCGCGAAGCTGCCCCTGCGCGCCGAGCGCGTGCTCCACCGCATCCGGGAGACACGCGGCGGCGAGCTCTCCGACGCGCGCTTCCATCACCGCATGCGCGGAGAGGGGCTCTACGCGCAGACCATCGCGCGCCTCTTCGACACGGCGGCGCGCAGGGTGGGCATGCGGATGTCCTCGCTCAGTGAAGAGGCGCCCACCCCCTTCCGGCGGCCCGCGCGCCCCTCCCCCCAGCTCAGCCTCTTCTGAAGAACGGCCAGGCGCTCAGTCCTCCTTGCCGAGCATCCCCTCCTTCAGATCGTCGTCCGCGGGCTCCTTGCCCAGCCACACGCCGAAGAGGGCGTCCGCGAAGTCCTTGCCCTCCACGGAGATCTCCTGGCCCGTCTTGCTCTGCACCTGCGTGCCCTTGCCGGGGATGTAGGTGATGGTCAGCTCGTCCCCCTTCTTGAGATCCGGGATGGCCGCGTTGAAGGTGTCCAGCCGCTGCTTCAGCGCCGCCAGCTGCGCCTTGCTGTTCCTCTGGACGCCCTCGGTGATGGCGTCGGTGATCTTCGACTTCTCCAGGTCGCGCAGCATCGTCATCCGCACGCGCTTGATCTGATCGGCGCTGATGAGCTGCGCGGCATCCTGCGAGGGCGTCTCCACGTAGAGGCCCGCGGCGTAGACCTTGAAGACGACCTTGGTGCGCAGGCCGGCGCCGTTGAGCTTCAGCTCCTTGCCCTCCACGGAGACGGTCTCCGGGAACTTCACCCCGGCCACCTCCTTCTCCTTGGCGAGGGCGGGCAGCGCGAGGGTAAGGGACAGCACCACGGCGGACAGCGTCGTCGCTTTCATGAATCCTCCCAACGGGTAGTCCTGCGGCCCCAGCCTACCCATGCTTCTGGATGAACTGGTCCATGAAGGAGACCAGCACCTTCACGTTGTCCACCGTCACCGCGTTGTAGAGCGAGACGCGGATGCCGCCGGTGCTGCGGTGGCCCTTGATCCCCACCATGCCGGCCTTCTTCGCCTCGGCCACGAAGGCCTCGTCCAGCGCCTCGGTGGGAAGCCGGAACACCACGTTCATGTAGGAGCGCGAGTCCTTCTCCACCGGCGCCCGGTAGAAGTCCGGGTGGCGGTCGATGGCGCCGTAGAGCAGCTCGCCCTTCTCCCGGTTCCACTGCTCCAGCTGCTCGAGGCCGCCCACGTCCTTGATCCACGCCAGCACGTTGCGGCACAGGTAGATCGCGAAGGTGGGCGGCGTGTTGTACAGCGAGTTGTTCTCCGCGTAGGTGCTGTAGCGGAAGATCTTCGGGATGTCCTGGCGCCCCCGGGCCATGAAGTCCTTGGCCACCACGACGAGCACGATCCCCGAGGGCCCCACGTTCTTCTGCGCGCCCGCGTAGATGAACGCGAACTGGCTCACGTCGATCGGCTTCCACAGCAGATCCGAGCTCATGTCCGCCACCAGCGGCACGCCGCCCACCTCCGGGAACGTGTGCCACTGCGTCCCGAAGAGGGTGTTGTTGCTCGTCATGTGGACGTAGGCGGCCTGGGGATCCAGCTGCAGCTCGGCCTGCTTGGGGATGCGCGTGTAGCGGCCATCCATGTTCACCGTGGTGCCGGCGACGCGCGGCTTGCCGTAGTACTTCGCCTCGTCGCGGGCCTTCTCGCTCCAGACACCCGTCATCAGGTAGTCCGCGCTGGCGTCCGGGGTGAGGAAGTTCATCGGCACCTGGGCGAACTGCTGCGAGGCGCCCCCCTGGAGGAAGAGGACCTGGTGCGTGGCCGGAATGCCCAAAAGCTCCGTGAGCAGCGAGATGGCCTCGTTGTGGACGGCCTCGTACTCCTTGCCCCGGTGGCTGTGCTCCATGATGGACATCCCAGAACCTTGGAAGTCGAGCAACTCCTCCCTGGCCCGCTCCAGCGCCGGCTGGGGCAGGCCGGCAGGGCCGGCATTGAAGTTGATGACGCGCATGGCTGTGTCCTTTAGGAAGTGAAGCGGCGCCGGCATTCTCTCCCACGGGCCTGCAAGGGCCAGCGGGAAAGCGGCCGGCGTCCGCTACGTGGCGTGTGGCCGACAGGCGGCTGCGGAGGTCTGGAGGACAGGTGGGTTCCTCGGAGGAACTGACACAGTGGGTGCGGCGGGCAGCCCTCGGGGAGGAGCCCGCCTTTGGAGAGCTGTACCGGCGCACAAGGCCCATGGTGGCCCGGCTGGCCTCCGGGTTCGCCGCGCTGGACCCGGACGAGGTGGAAGACGTGATCCAGGAGACCTATGTCAGAGCGTTCAAGGCGCTCCCCCGGCTGAAGGAGCCTGGGGCGTTCGAGGCCTGGCTCCTGTCCATCGCCCGCAACCGGGCGCGCACCCGCCTGGAGCGCAAGAGCCTCCACCGCCGCCTGGAGGATGAGCCCCAGGATCCCGAGCCCGAGGCCGTCCCCCTGCTGCCCGAGGCGCTCCAGGCGGAGCGGGACATCGCCGTGGTGCACCAGCTCATCTCCGAGTTGCCCGAGGGCGAGGAGAAGAAGACCGTCCAGCTCTTCTACCTCGAGGGGGAGCTGTCCGCGCGCGAGATCGCCGAGAGGCTGGGCGTGGGCAAGAGCGCGGTCACCATGCGGCTGGAGCGGTTCCGGGCGCGCATCAAGCGAGAGTTGCTCCGGCGCGTGCTCGCCGGGCGGTGGGAGTGATGTCATGAAGCACCTTGATCCCCAGGCGCTGCGCGCGCTCGCAGCCCAGGAGCCCGAGGCGGTGGCCTGGTTCCGGGAGCACCTGGCCTCCCCCTGCGACACCTGCGAGGAGTTCCTCGCCCAGCACCCCGACACGGACCTGCTCGATGGCCGGGTGGACGCGCTCCTGCTCGGGCTGGCCCCACCCCGGCAGGCGCCCCTGGACGAGGTGGGCTGGATGCGCATCAGGCGACAGCTGCGCACCCCTGCGCACCCGAGGCGGTGGCTGGCGGTGGCCGCGGCGGTGGCCGCCTGCCTGCTGGGCGTGGTGCTCGTGCCGCGCCTGGTCGCGCCCCCGTCCCAGGGGGACATCTGGGATGGGGTGAAGGGCTCGAGGCGCATCACGCTGGAGCTGGCGGCGGTGGCCCGGAGCGCGGATGGGCAGCTGCGGCGGCTGGATCCGGGGGCCCGGGTCCCCGCGGAGGATGTGCTCCTGCTGCGCTACCACGCCACCGAGGCGGGCACCGCCCTGCTCTTCCAGCAGGCGGGAGACAGGGCTCCCGAGCTGCTCGGCAGCTTCTCGCTGGAGGCCGGGACGCACGATCTGCGGGATCCTCGCGGGCTCACCGGGGTGAGCCTCGCCGGAGAGGTGGGCGGGGTGACGCTGTGGCTGGTGGCCGCGCCCACAGGGGAGGAGCTGGTGCCCGAGCAGGTGCGGGAGGCGCTGGTGGGAGGAACGCTCCAGGAGGACTACCCGCTGTCCGTGGCCCGGTTCGACGTCTCTGTCCAGACAGGCCAGAATCCTCGCTGACCCGTGAAGCGCCTCGTCCCCATGCTGCTGGGAGCCCTCGCGGCCTGCGCGAGCCCTGCTGCCCTCGAGAAGGGCGGCCTGGTGCCGCTCAGGCTCGATGAGACCGCGCTGTCCGACGCCTATGCGCCGCGGCGCATCGCCCTGCTCGTCGGCATCTCCCAGTTCCAGGATCCGCAGTGGAGAGATCTGCGCTACTCGGAGAAGGACGCGCAGGATCTGGCCGCGGCCCTGGGCGATCCGGCGCGCGGGCGCTTCGATCAGGTGCGCCTGCTCAGCCTCCCCGAGCAGACGACGCGCGCGGCCATCCTCGCGGCGCTCCGGGAGCTGCAGCGGGAGGCCCACCGCCCGGATGACGTGGTGGTGGTGTACTTCTCCGCGCACGGCACGCTGGCCCGGGATGGGCAGGGCGAGCTCAAGCGCTACCTCGTCACGCACGATGCCTCCTACCGCGCCATCTCGCAGACGGCGCTCTCCATGGACGTGCTGAAGGCGGAGTTCGACAAGCTGCCCAGCCGGCGCCGGCTGCTGGTGCTGGCCACCTGCCACAGCGGCAGCGGCAAGTCGCTGCTGCCCAAGGAGCTGGAGACGGAGCTTGCGGGCATCAAGTCCGGCTTCTACGCGCGCCCGCTGGAGGAGTCGAGCCGCGCCTCCATGGTGTTCGCCGCGTGCGACTGGGGCGAGACGGCCCGCGAGGACGAGGGGCTGCGCAACGACATCTACACCCACTTCCTCATCGAGGGGCTCAGCGGCGCGGCGGATCGCAACGCGGACGGCGCCGTCACCGCCACCGAGGCGCATGATCACGCGCGCCGCCGCACCTTCGCCTTCACCCAGGGGCGCCAGCGCCCGTCCGCGGAGATCCTCGAGGTGGGCGCCGATCCGGTGGTGCTGTCCGGCAGCATCAACCGCGTGGGCCGCCCGGAGCTGTTCTCGTACAACCCGCGGCTGGACGGCTTCACGCTCAAGGTGGACGGCGAGGAGCGCACGGAGCTGCCGGGCGGGGCCGCGGTGGTGCCGGGCCGCCGCACCGTGGAGCTGACCAAGGGCGCCACGGTGCTGGTGCGGCGCGAGGTGGAGGTGGCCGCGGGCGAGCGGCTGCCGCTGGAGGAGCTCCTGGCGGACACCTTCCCGCGCCGCTCGCTGTCCCTGCTGGGCGGCATGTTCTCCTTCGTGGACGGGCACAGCCGGGACGAGCTGCTGCCGGCCTCTCCGGAGGTGGCGGTGGTGCTGCGGCTGGAGGATCGGCCGCTGCGGGACTTCGGGCTGCTGCTGGACGTCAGCGGCAGCAGCGGCCGGCGCAGCCTCCACCTCACGCCCGGCACCGAGGTGCCCTTTGGTTTCACCCGGCTCTCGCTCGGTGTGGGGATGCCCTACCTGTGGCGCTGGGAGCGGCTGTCCCTCTTCGCGGGGCCCCGCGTGGCCGCTCTCTACCTGCGGCGGTCTTTCGATGTAGAGGCGTTCGTCGGCGGGCAGGAGTACTTCACCGTGAGCCCGGGGGTGGTGGGAGGCGTGGTGCTGCGCCTGGGCGAGCGGCTGGAGCTGATCTCGCAGGCGCAGTTGATGCTGACGTACGTCATCGTGGATGGGCAGGGGCAGGCGGTGGGGTTCACCGGCGGCTGGGCCGGCATGGGGTATCGCTTCTGATGCGCCAGACACCACACATCGTGATGACGGCCCTCCTGTCCCTGGGCGTGGGCGGCTGCTTCGAGCTGGAGAACGCGCCCTTCCGCGTGGGCACGGTGCATGGCCAGCTGCGCCAGAGTGATCCGGCCGTGGCGCTCGTGTCCGTGCTGGACCACCCGGAGCTCCTCAGCGCCGTGGCGCCGGACGGCACCTTCACGCTGGAGCAGGTCCCCTCGGGCGAGGCCGAGCTGTTCATCATCGCCTCGGCGAGCAAGGCGCTGCGCCCGGCCCTCACCGTCCCAGGGGGGCAGTCCGTCTCGCTGGGCCTGGTGGAGCCCGCGGAGGCCAGCTTCCTGGAGCTGCGCCTGAAGGCTCCCGGCTACCAGGACGTGGACGAGGCGTGGATCGACGTGGTGGGCACCCCGCTGCAGGGGCTGCGGCCGGACGAGTCGGGGCGCCTGCTCGTGGGCCCCCTCCCGGACGGCTGCTACACGCTGGCCGTCTCCCTGGAGGGCTTCCCGGAGGTGCGCTCCGAGACGTGCGTGAGCATTGGAGAGACCAAGGACGTGAAGGTGAACCTGCCCGCCCCGAACAGCGGGTGCACGGAGACGGGGTGCTCGGACGGCTTCCACTGCGCCCCGGATGACCGGTGCGTCGAGTGCCTCGAGGATGCCCACTGCGGCTCCAACCTGGTGTGCCAGAACTCCCGCTGTGAGGGCCAGGCGCCCTTCTGCACCCCGTGCGCGGGGGACTGGAATTGCCGCTCCGACGCGAGCTGCCAGGAGCTGCCCCAGGGGGGCTCGGCGTGCGTGGAGCGGTGCGACGACGGCGATGCCTGCGAGGACGGCTTCACCTGCCAGGCAGGCCAGTGCCTGCCCGACACGGCCCGGTTCAACGGGTGCGGCGCGTACCTGAGTCTGGGCGCGGACTGCGAAGGCGACGAGCGCTGCCGCGCGCTGGGGCTCGTCAACGGGCTCTGCGTCGAGGCGAAGTGCACCCTGCCGTGCACCGAGGACCGGGAGTGCTCGGACACCTTCAGGTGCAGTGACACCGCCTTCGGCCGCGTGTGCCAGCCGGACTGACTACGGCGCGAGGATGAGGCCGTCGCGGGCGCACTGCCGCACCGCCCGCCGCACCTGCTCCTCCGCCAGGCCCGTCGCCGCCGCGACGTCAGCCACGGAGAGCCCCTCCACCGCCATCTTCAGCACCAGCAGCATGCGCTCGTTGGCCGCGGCGAACCAGGTGTTGAGCTGGCTCGGGTGCCGCCACAGCAGCGCCATCTCCTCGCCGGGCGCGGGCACCGGAGCCGCGCCCTTCGCGCGGACCCAGGCGCAGAGCTGGTACGGGTGCTGGAGCACCGTGAGCGTCGGGTTCACCGTGAGCCGCTCCGCGCGCTCCGGCACCTGCTCCTCCGAGGCGTATACCGCCCAGTCCGCCCACTCGAAGCGCGTGAGCGCCGGGATGAACTCCGGCAGCTGGCGCGCGGCCGCCACGTCCGCCGCGAAGGCAGGGAAGGCCTCGCCCAGCCGGTTCATCTCGTAGTGACGCGCGGGGCGCGTGGCGGTGTAGCCCTCCATGAGCGCCGCCCACTGCTCGCCGCCGACGCTCGCCTGGGTGAGCGGGTAGAGCTTCTCCAGCGCCGAGCGCACGTGGAAGCGCACGAACTCCCCGTAGAGCGCCACGCGCGAGGGCGGCGAGTCCCAGCCCGGGTGGGATGCGCGCAGGCGCTCCAGCCCGGAAGGATCGGCGAGGAAGTCCGCCATCGAGTCGAAGAAGTGCCGCAGCCCGGGCTTCATCGCGCCACCTCCTGGAGCACGGCGCGCGCCTGGTCCGCCTGGTCCAGCACCGCCTCCATCGAGGGGATGGACTGATCCCACTCGATCAGCGTGGACACCGGGCCGGTGCGCTCCAGCACGTAGCGGTAGAGCGACCAGACGTCGTCACACACCGGCGCGCCGTGCGTGTCGATGATCACGTCCGGGTAGCGATCGTGCCCGGCCAGGTGGATCTGCACCACGCGCTCCAGCGGCAGTGCGTCCACGAAGGCGCGCGGCTCATACCCGTGGTTCTGGGAGTTCACGTAGATGTTGTTCACGTCCAGCAGCAGGCCACAGTCGGCCTGCTCGACCACGTGCCGCAGGAAGGTGGCCTCGGCCAGCGTCCCGCCCGGCATGCGGGCGTAGTAGCTGGGGTTCTCCAGCAGGAAGGGCCGGCCCACCCGCGCCATCACCTCGCGCACGCGGGGCACCACGTGCTCCACCGCCTCCTCGTTGAAGGGCAGCGGGAGCAGATCGTGGAGGTACACCCCACCCAGCCGCGAGTACGACAGGTGATCCGAGAAGAACGGCGCGTCCACCCGCTTCACGAGCGCCGCCAGCCGGGTGACGTAGTCCTCGTCCATCGGATCCGGCCCGCCGATGTTCAGCCCCACGCCGTGCGGCAGCACCGGCCAGCGCTCGACGCACGCGTCCAGGGCCCGCTGCGAGCGGCCCCCCAGGCTGAGGAAGTTCTCGGGGATGATCTCCACCCAGTCGAGCGCTCGCTCGGTGCGGGGCAGCGTCTCGTAGAAGCCACGCCGGAGCCCGATGCCGGCCCCCAGTGGTCTCAACCCATGCCTCTGCGCGTAGCTCTCGGACACGTGGAAGCTCCTCGGCGGAAAACAACACGGGCGGCAGGAAGTTCCCTTCCCGCCGCCCGCGCTCAGCTACGGCAGCAGGCGACTACTTCGCACCGCCGCACTTGCCCTCACCGCACTTGCCCTCACCGCACTTGCCCTCGGCGCCCTTCTCGGCGGCGGGGGCGGCGGCGGCGTCACCGCCCTCGGTGGCCTTCTCGCCACCGCAGCTGGCCTCGGCGCCCTTGGCGGCGGCCTCGGTGGAGCCCTCCGCGGCCTTGTTGGACGCACAGCCGGTGGCCAGCGCGCCGAGAGAGAGGGTACCGACGATGGCAGCCAGAGCCTTGACGTTCATGGATGATTCCTTTCGGGACTGCTTGGGAGTTACTGCGTTGGGGGGTGATTACAGCTTGAACTGCGTGGAGCCCCAGGCGTCGACGGACACATCCGCGGTCTCGCCAACCTTGAGGATCAACGCCTCCGTCCGCCTGATGCCGTAGGCCTCCAGCGGAATGCGGAACTTCGCGCGCACGCGCAGCAGATCGCCCGGAGCGCGGTTCTTCGTCTCGGCGCTCTCCTTGAAGTAGGAGGCGGTGACCTCCACCGGCTCCTCACGCGTGACGCCATGGACGGTGAACCTGCCCCGGGCCTGCACCTTCAGGGGCTTGCCCGGCTCGAGCGCCGCGGGCAGCGCCACGTCCTTGAACTCGAGGATGATCTCCGGGAACTTCGCCGCGTCCAGCCAGCGGTCGTTCTGCAGGTGGCCGTCGCGCGTCTCGTTGCCCGTCTTGATGGACTTCACCGGCAGCGTGAACTTCCCGCTGGCCTTGCCCTCCTTCACCACCACCGTGCCCTTCACCTCGTTGGACAGGCCGTTGATGACCTCCAGCGGCGCATCCAGCACGAAGGCGATCGTGTCGCGGTGGCTGTGATCATTGAAGACGAACGTGTAGGCGGAGCTGGAAGCGGGCGTGGCCTGCGCGCCAACGGTCAGCGGCAGAAGGGCAGCGAGCATCAGGACTGCGCGACGTACGGACATGTCGACCTCATTTACGGAAGGAACCGCGCGGTGGATGCATGCTCTACGCACGGCTGGCCCCGGCGGTTACGCGCCGAATTCCTCCCCAGCGTGCACTACTGAGCGCTGCTATCACTCTGCCCGTCCAGTGCCTCACGCAACAGACTGTCCCGAGCCCGTTGGAGCTTGACGCCGCTCGGGGTGGGCGTCACGCCAAGGCCTTCTAGCAAACCTTCCAGTCCTGCAAAAGCAGGGAGGCGCAGCTCCTCTGCCAGCAGGGCGTCGAAGAGGGGACGTCCGGCGACCGCGTCCACCGCGGCGCCATACGCGCCTACAGTGGAGGTGGATCCTTGGAGTGCCAACAGCTCCAGCACATCCGGCAGCCCGCGCTGGTTGCCGGTGGCCCGTCGCAGCTCCACGTCGAGGCGCAGGGCGAAGAATGCCCCCACCCAGTAGATGCCGGGTGGCCGGTTCTCCTCCACCATCTGCTGCATCGTCCGCCCGCGGGCCTGGCGCCTGCCACGCTCGAAGCCCGTGAGCAGCTCCTGCCACGAGCGCTCGGGCGCCTGCCTGCCGGAGCGCGACCGCGCCAACTCCGTGAAGTAGGTGGCCAGCCCTTCTGAGATCCAGGGCGTTCGCGGGATGATGGTGGGGTGGGTCAGGTGCAGCAGCTCGTGCAGGGCCACCCAGTCCTCGTCGAGTTGGGCGCGCGTGGTGTCCTGGCCCACCAGCAGAGAGATGCTCGGCGGCGAGCTCCACAGCACCATGCCGAAGACGTTGGCCTCCGAGCGCCTGGGCACGGGGAAGACGAGCACGGTGATGCGCGGGTGCGGGAAGGAGCGGCGCACCGTGCGCACCTCCTCGGCAGTCTGGCGCAGCCACTCGCAGACCTCGGCGTCCCGCAGGTGCGTCATCTTCCCGAGGATGGCCACCTCGATCACCGCGTCCGGCAGCCGGGCCTGACAGCGCCGCCCGCCGAAGCCGTGAAAGCCCGAGTCGATCAGATCCTCGGCACTGAGGCGGTACAGGCCGTCCGGCCCCGGCTCCCACGGCAGCAGCGCGTCCACCCCATTCACCGAGAGCTCCACGCGCAGGCTCGGATCCAGCGCGCGCGGGCGCAGCAGCCAGGCCCGCCCCGCGAGGTGCCGCGCCTCCCCCTGCGCCATGCCGCCGAAGAGCTGCGGCCCCCGCTCGCGGATGAGCGCGTCCACCGGGTAGCGGTAGCGCAGGAAGCGCGTGCCCCTGGGTGCGCTCACGCCTCCTTCACGCACGGGGAGCACGCGCACGTCCCCCGCCCCGCCGTAGGCCTGCACGGCGTCCACGCCCCAGTCCTGGGTGAAGTGGAACTCCCGAGGCGCGCCACGAACGAGCACGATCTCCACGTCGATCGCGTGCTCGGGCTCGCGCACGTAGGTGACGTTGTAGCGCAGGGCCGCGGGCTCCGCCGCGGGCCGGGGCTCGCGGACGGCCTCCGTCCGGCAGGTGCACAGCCCCACGGCGAGGGCCACGAGCCACAGGCGAGGGACGGCGGACATACGGGCGGCTTCAGAACAGGTGCAGCACCAGCCCGCTGCGCAGCTTGGGCTCGAACCAGGTGGACTTGGGCGGCATGATCTCCCCCGCGTCCGCGATGGCCATGAGCTGCTCCAGGCTCGTCGGGAAGAGCGAGAAGGCCACCTTCCACGCCCCGCCATCCACCAGCCGCTCCAGTTCCTCCATGCCGCGGATGCCGCCGACGAAGTGGATGCGCGCGTCCTTGCGCGGATCGCCAATGCCCAGCAGCGGCTCCAGCACGGTGCGCTGGAGGATCGTCACGTCCAACACGCCCGTGGGCGTCTGCTCGAAGGTCCCCGGCTTCGCGGTGAGCTGGTACCATGCCCCGCCCAGGTACATCCCAAAGCGGTGCACCTGATCCGGCTTCTTCTGGGCGCCCTGCTTCACCTCGAAGCGCTCGCCCAGCCGCCGCAGCAGCTCCTCCGGCGACATGCCATGGAGATCCTTCACCACGCGGTTGTAGTCGAGGATCTGCATCTGATCGTGCGGGAAGACCACCGCGAGGAACTGATCGTGCCCGCCGCCCTCGCCTCGCTTTCGGCGCAGCGCGTGGACGCGCGAGGCCGCCGCGGAGCGGTGGTGCCCGTCCGCGATGTAGAGCGCCGGCACCGCGCGGAACGCCTCCTGCAGCCGGGCGTTGAGCCCGCCGCGCACCCCCCAGAAGGTGTGGCCGATGCCATCCTCGGTGGTGAAGTCGTAGTCAGGCGCGCCGCGGGTGCCCTCCTCCACCAGCGCGCCGATGGCGGGCGCCGCTCGGTACGTGAGGAACACCGGCTCGTCATTGCCGCCGAGCTCGTCCACGTGCCGCGTCCGATCGTCCTCCTTGTCCGCGCGCGTCAGCTCGTGCTTCTTGATGCGCCCGGCGTCGTACTCCTCCACGCTCGCGGCGGCCACCACGCCCGTCTGCACGTGCGCGCCCATCCGCTGCCGGTACAGGTAGAAGCACGGCTCCGCGTCCTGCTTCAGCCAACCCTCCCGCTGGAAGAGCGCCAGGTTCTCCCGGCCCTTCGCGTACACCGCGTCCGCGTGCTCATCCGTGCCCGGCGGCAGATCGATCTCCGGCCGCGAGATGCGGAAGAAGCTGCGCGTGTTGCCCTTCGCGTACGCGCGCGCCTCCTCTGCGTTCACCACGTCATAGGGCGGTGCCACGAGCTGCTGTGCCAGCTCCTTCGGAGGGCGCAGGCCACGGAAGGGGCGCAGTTCGGCCAAGGAGTCACTCCAGGTCAGGGTTGCGGGGCCCAGAGGCTGGCCCAAAGCCCCGGGGGATGCGAGCGGCTTCTTCCCCCCGCGCCGCCCACGCGACACTCGCCCCTCCCTTTTTCATGGCGCACCGTGTCAGTAAAACGTTGACAAGGGTGGCGAAGGACAGCGGCGGGGCCACCCAGCAATTCATGTAACACACTGTAAATACTGTACTTTTCTCTATACTGAAGGTCCCGGGAGTGCCAGGGGGCGGCCTGTCCGTTGCCCCACCAACAGGGCTGCGCCGAGGGAGAAACGCTGATTGCAAATCGGTAAATCGGTTTGCAGAGTGGCCCGGAGCATGGCGGGCGCCGCCCTGGAGCGCCGTCATGCAGGACAAGGTGATGAACGAGAACGCACTCAACGCGAACGTGGGCCTGAAGCTGCGGGGCCTGCGGCTGGCGCGCAACATCAAGCAGACGGATGCGGCGAAGGAGCTGGGCGTCTCCCCGGCGTACCTGAACCTCATCGAGAAGGGGAAGCGCGTGATGCCCTTCCCGCTGCTGTGGAAGGCGCTGCGCTACTTCGATCAGGATCCGGAGCAGTTCATGTCCTCGCTGGGCGAGGGCCGGGTGGACGAGGCGCTGGCGAAGCTGCTGGACGAGCCGCTGCTGAAGAGCCTGGACATCGACTCCGAGTCGCTCCAGAGCCTGTCGGCGGAGCCGAAGCTGGCGGGCACGGTGGCCGCGCTCTTCAACCTCTACAAGAACACGCGCACGCAGCTGGAGAACGTGCTGGCGCAGCTGTCCTCCGAGGAGCGGGCGCGCGCCCAGCGCAGCGACGGCCCGGGCCTGCGCTACGACTACTCGCCCTATGACGAGGTGAGCGACTTCCTGGAGTCCCACCGCAACTACTTCCCGGAGCTGGAGGAGCAAGCGGACGCCCTGCGCCGGGACTTCAAGCTGGAGCGCCTGCTCACCAGCACCCAGCTCATCCGGGTGCTGGAGGAGCGCTTCGGCTTCCGGGTGAGCTTCGAGCGGGCCCCCAGCGGCTCCTCCGTGGTGCGGCGCCTGGACGTGGCCGAGCAGTCCCTCACGCTCTCGCCGGACCTGACGGAGCAGGCGCTGAAGTTCCAGGTGGCCACCTCGCTGGGGCTGCTGCTGATGGATCGGGCGAAGCTGGTGGAGCGCATCGTCGGCGGCGGCCGCACGCGCCACGCGGAGACGGTGCGCCTCATCAAGGTGAACCTCTCCAACTACTTCGCCGGCGCGCTCATGCTGCCCTACGGGGACTTCTTCAAGGAGGTGGAGCGCACGCGCTACGACGTGGAGCTGCTGTCCAGCATCTTCGGCACCACCTACGAGACGGTGGCCCACCGGCTGTGCAACCTGTCGGATCCGCAGCGCCGGGGCCTGCCCTTCCACTTCCTGCGGGCGGACATCGCCGGCAACATCTCCAAGCGCTACAGCGGCACGGGGCTGAAGTTCGCCAGCGGCGGCGGCTCGTGCGGCAAGTGGGCCGTGCACCTGGCCTTCCTCAACCCGGGCCAGCTCACCCGGCAGTACTCGATGATGCCGGACGGCACCGCGTTCTTCTGCTTCGCCAAGGTGCAGCTGCAGCCCATCGAGGGCTCCATCGTCAAGGGCACCGCCTACTCGATCGGCCTGGGCACCCACGCGGAGAACGCGAAGTACCTGGCCTACGGGCTGCCCACCAACGATCTGCGCAAGGACGCGGTGGCCAGCGGCATCACCTGCCGCTTCTGCGAGCGCACCGACTGCAACCAACGCTCGGCGCCCAGCTACCGCTTCGCCTTCGCCTTCGACGAGTACACCAAGAAGGACTGCTTCTTCTCCCCGCTGCTCGTCCACGAGCAGGGGGACAAGGGCGAGCGCGCCGACAACGGCGAACGGAATGGGGCCGATAAGGGCAGCCGTCAGGAACTGCTGGACAAGCAGGCCCGGCGCCGCAACAAGGGCGAGCCATGAGCCTGACGGACTCTGAACGCGCCCACATCCAAGCCGCCCTCCAGAGGCAGCGTGACGCCCTGGCCGCGCTGCGCATCACCGGCAGCCCGGAGGAGATAGGCCAGGGGCTGATCCAGCTGGCCGAGCTGTACGGCCTGCTCGAGGATCATGCCGCCAGCCGCCAGCAGTACGAGGAGGCGCTGGGCTCCTTCCAGAAGGCGCACAGCAAGGCGGGCCAGGCCCAGGCGCTCTACGGGCTGGGCGTGGCGCGGGCGCAGTTCGAGGACCACAAGGGCTCCATCGAGCGCATGGCCCAGGCCGCCGCCCTCTACAACGAGATCAAGGACAAGGAGGGCGAGGCCCTCTGCCGCGCCTGCATCGGCGAGTCCCTGCGCGCGCTGGGGCACACGGACGGCGCGGAGGAGAAGTACCAGGAGGCGCTGATCCTCTTCCGCTCCATGCGCAACCACGAGCGCGTGGCCGCGCTGCTGATGGACCTGGGCGACATCCGCATGGAGGCCGGGGACTACCAGCGCGCCCGCGAGCGCTTCCTGGAGGCGCTCACGCTGCTGGAGAAGAGCGAGGAGCCGGAGCCGCGGGCGCTGTGCCAGCTGCTGCTGGGCGAGGCGGAGGGGCTGCTGGGCAACCACGAGGCGGCGCGGCCCCACCTGCTGGAGGCGGTGCAGCTGTACGGGCACCTCCACGAGCACACCTTCGAGGCCCGGGCCCGGTGGGATCTCGGGCTGGCCTGCTACTACCAGCAGGACTGGCCGGCGGCGCGCGCCCAGTTCGAGGCCGTGCTGCCGCTCTACGAGGAGCAGGGCCGCCCGGAGGAGGCGGCCAAGGTGCGCAACGTGCTGGCGCACTTCGCCGCGCGCGGCGTGTGACTCAGGCGTGGAGGCCGGCGCTCACCGCGAGCGCCAGCAGCGCGAGCACTCCGGCGGCGGCGAGGGTGTAGCGCCACTCGCCGCGCAGCCCCAGCATGGCGCCGGACAGCACCAGCCGCGCCACCGGCGTCACCAGCAGCAGCGAGGCCGCGCTCTTGCGCAGGGCGTCGATCGCCACGTGCACCGACTGGCTCTGCGGCAGCGCCTCCAGGGCCAGCGAGCCGAGGAACATCGCGCCGCTGATCAGCGCTCCGCCTCGAAGGACGCGCGCCACCCACCGCTCTCCCGCCACCGAGCGGCCGATCCGCGCGGGGCGCTGCGCGGGCGCTGCTCCAGGGGCCTCCGCCTCCACCGCCACCGCGTTCGCCTTGTCCACCGCCGCTCTCGGCGGAGGCGGCGGTGACGCGGCCTCACCTACTTCCACACGCTCGGCCACAGTCCCTCCCCTCCCTTCCAGAACATCTGCACCGCGACCAGCAGCAGTACGATCGCGAAGAGCCTCTTGAGCACCGCCGTGGGCACGCGCGGCATGAGCTGGCTGCCGAGGTACGCCCCCGCGAGCACGCCCACCACCAGGGGAGACACGAGCTGCAGCTTGACGTGCCCGCGCCAGGCATAGGACGCCACGCTCGCGGCGCCCGTGATGCCGATCATCAGGTTGCTGGTGGCGCTGGCCACCTTGAAGGGCACCCGCATCCCATAGCTCATCAGCGGCACCTTCAGGGGCCCGCCGCCCACGCCCAGCAGCGCGGACAGCCCGCCCGCCACCAGCGAGCCGGAGATGCCCAGCGGGTAGTTCGTCGGCACGTAGCCGGTGGCCACCGGCTCCCGCCCGCGCGAGCCCACCACGAGGATCTGCAGGGCGACATAGAGGGTGAAGAGGCCGAACACGACGGCGACCATCGCCGGGGCGAGGTAGGCCGCCGCCAGCCCGCCGATGATGGCGCCGATCACCGTGGCCAGCTCCAGCGTGAGCCCCAGCCGGATGTCACTCAGGCGATTGTCCACGTAGCTGGCCGCCGCGGCGCACGAGCTGGCCACCACGCACATGAGGCTCGCGGGCACTGCCTCCTCCAGCGGGACGCCGAAGCCGAGCACCAGCAGCGGCACCAGCACCACCCCACCGCCGATCCCGAGCAGCGCGCCCGTGAGACCTCCGAAGCCGCCCGCGGCAATGAGGAGAAGGACCGTCATTGCCAGAGAGAATAGGGGCGCGATCCCGCTTCGGATAGCGGCATTCCCCCCTTCACCAGGGCTCGATTGGCTGCCTGCCCGGCGGAGGCTCCCCGCGCAGCGCGAGGGCCGCGCGACCGTCCAGAACCCGGCAGCGCATCCCTCGGATCAGGCGGCGAAGGCGCCGATGGTGCCCTCGGGGAACTCCTCCAGGAAGCGCGCGCGCGTACGCGGCGTGAACGTGCCGCGCGTCATGTACACCAGCAGGCGCCGGAGGATGCCTCGCGTCTGCTCCAGCGCGGCTTCGACTTCAGCGGCGAAGTCGAAGCCATCATGCCGGTACAGCTCGTGGAAGCTCAGCTGCGAGTAGGCCGGCAAGGCCCGCGTCCTCCCCAGCGGACTGGAGAGCATCAGCCCCATCAGGTAGAGCCCCCTCACCCACCCATCGACCTGGGACTTGGTGGGAGCCAGCCCCACCCGCTCCTGCGAGGCCAGCCGGACGAGCTCGTAGATGCCCCGGCCGATGCCCCGGTACGGGAAGCCGGTGCTCTTCACCACCTGGAAGTGCTCGCGCAGCCGCGGGGTGCCCAGCGTCTCCATGCCGTGCAGCTCGCGCAGGTAGAAGAGCGTCTGCGACCACTCGATCTCCCGGTGCGCGCCCAGCGCGCGCTGATCCTTGCGGCGGTGGCGCGCCACCAGCCGATCCACCTCGGGGTGCAGCCGCCGATCCAGGCACAGGTGCGTGAAGTAGCCGGCCAGCACCGCCAGGCCGGCCTCGGTGCCCACCAGGGCGCCCGTGGCCACCAGCTCCCCCATCTTCAGCCCCAGCCCCACCGGCGCGCGCTCATGGTACAGCCGCGCGAAGGCTGGCAGCTCCCGCTCCGGCAGCAGCGCGGAGAGGCCGCCCCGCAGGCCCTCGCACACCGGCAGATCCGGCAGCGCCGCCCCGAAGCGCGCGTAGGGGAGATCCTCGGCCAGCGCTCGCGCGATGTCCGCTGGCAGGCTGCCTGGGTGGGCAGCGAGCTGCTCGATGGCTGTCAGGTGAAGCAGCAGCGTAGGCATGCAGATCAACAGCTACCCAGCGCGACGCGTCATTGCAACGTTGACGTGAAGCCGAAGCTTTGCGCGTATGTGGGGGGGCGCTACAGTCCGCGCCGTTTTTTCCACCCCCCAGGAGCGCTTCCTCATCATGAACTTCAGCTTCGTCGCGGGTGACGCCTTCCAAGCAGGCGGCGCCATGCTCGTCATCCCCTTGCTGGATGGAGAACTCGGGGATGGCGCGCCCCCAGCGTTCGTGGCCGCCGACAAGGCCCTGGAGGGCGCGCTGCGCGCCGCCGCGACCCAGGAGGGCTTCAAGGGCAAGGCGGATCAGACGCTGGTGCTGAACACGCTGGGGAAGCTGGCGGCCGAGCGCGTGCTGCTGCTGGGCCTGGGGGCTCGCGCGAAGTTCACCCCCGAGCAGCTCCGGCTCGCGGCGGGGCGCGCGGCCAAGGCGGTGCAGAAGCTCAAGCTGGGCGAGCTGGACTTCGTCCTCCCCGACACGCAGCCACCCGAGGCGGCCGTGCGCGCCCTCGTCGAGGGGCTGCTGCTCGGCACCTACAAGTTCGACCGGTACAAGACGGCGGGCGGCAAGGAGGACAAGAAGGGGCAGCGCCTGAAGGCGGTGCGGATCCTGCTGCCGTCGGGCCTGCAGCGGGACGAGTCTCTCGAGGAGGCGGTGGAGCTGGGCCGCCGGGTGGCCGAGGCCACCAACTGGGCGAGGGAGCTGGTCAACGAGCCGCCCAACGTGGTGAACCCGGAGCGGCTGGCCCAGGCGGCGCAGGAGGTGGCGAAGGAGGCGGGCCTCAAGGCCACGATCGGCGGGCGCCGGGAGATCGAGCGGCTGAAGATGGGCATGTTCCTGGCCGTGGCCCAGGGCAGCGTCAACGAGCCCCGGCTGATCCACCTGGCCTACGTGCCGAAGAACGCGAAGGACGCCCGGCGCGCGCCGCTGGCGCTGGTGGGCAAGGCCATCACGTTCGACTCCGGGGGCCTGTCGCTCAAGCCCTCGGACTCGATGATCGACATGAAGACGGACATGGCGGGCTCGGCGGCGGTGCTGGGGGCCATGAAGGTGATCGGCGCGCTCAAGCCGCCCTTCCCGGTGCACGCCTTCATCGGCTCGTGCGAGAACATGCCCTCGGGCACGGCGTACCGGCCGGGGGACATCCTCACCTCGCGCCTGGGCAAGACGGTGGAGATCACCAACACGGACGCCGAGGGGCGGCTGGTGCTGGGGGACATCCTCACCTGGGCGGGCGAGCACAAGCCGGCGGCCATGATCGATCTGGCCACGCTGACGGGGGCGTGCGTGATCGCCCTGGGCAACTACATCGTGGGCGCCTTCGGCGAGCACGACGCCACGGTGGAGGGCGTTCTGAAGGCGGCGAAGGCGGCGGGCGAGGAGCTCTGGCGCATGCCGGTGGCCGAGCAGCAGAAGGACGCGCTGCGCTCCGAGGTGGCCGACATGAAGAACTCCGGTGAGCGCTGGGGCGGCGCGATCAACGCGGCCCTCTTCCTCAAGGAGTTCGTGGGCGACACGCCGTGGGTGCACCTGGACATCGCCGGCCCGGCGACGAGCCCCAAGGAGCGGGGCTACCTCAACAAGGGCGCCACGGGCGTGGGCGTGCGCACGCTCGTCGAGTACGTGCGCGCCCT
This sequence comes from Myxococcaceae bacterium, assembly GCA_016926755.1. Taxonomy (GTDB): domain Bacteria; phylum Myxococcota; class Myxococcia; order Myxococcales; family Myxococcaceae; genus Hyalangium. Next base: position 21,181 of record JAFGNZ010000077.1, read on the forward strand.
CGCCGCCTCGCCGCGGGCCATGGCCGCCGAGGAGCCCTCCGCGCCGGCCAGGCCCGCCAGGGGCAAGGCCCGGGGCAGATCCCCCCGCGCCTGAGCCGCGCTACCCGGGCTCCGGGATGGGGTGCACCGCGCCGAAGAGGGCCTCCACGCTGCGGGAGACGTCCTCCGGCGCGTTCGCCGGCCAGGTGGCGAGCATCATGAACACCCGGCCCGGGCTGCCCTCCGTCACGGCCACCCGGCCGCGCACGCCCTCCCCCACCGTGAAGTTGAAGCCCACGGCGTTGTCGGACAGCGGGAGGGGCTCCGGATCCGAGGCGATGAAGCCCGGCTGCTCGCGCAGGCCCTGGTTCAGCCGCTCGGCGAACTGGATGGGCGTGGCCACGGCCGGGGCCACCTGCAGCACCACCTGGGCACCGCTCGTCCGGTGCCGGAGGATGACGGGGATGGCCATCCCCTCGGGCGAGCTCTGATCCTCCGTCTCGTCGAGCTGCCACTCCGCGGTGGGCCGGATGATCTCGAAGCCCAGATCCTCATCCACGTAGCGGCGCGCCGAGGAGGAAGACCCTTCAGCGGCCTGAGCGCCCCGCGGGGCCTGCGCGCCCCCGGAGGACTGCGCCTTCACCGCGGGCCGCGAGCCCCCGCACGCGGTGCACAGCAACGCCAGCCCCCACCCCAGCATCCCCATCCGTCGCATATGCGCTCCCCCGCCCCAAGGGCTGAACGCAACGGTGGACACGAGGCGCCAGGGCGACCAGTCGTGCTGGGGTACGAGGCGCCGCGGGTGTCAGGCGGAGGAAACTTCCTCGGCGATGGCGCGGGCGGCGGCGACGGGATCCGCGGCGGTATGCACCGGCCGGCCCACCACGAGCAGATCCGCGCCGGCGCGGATCGCGAAGGCCGGCGTCTCGGCGCGGGCCTGATCGCCCCGCTCCGCGCCCGCGGGCCGGATGCCGGGCGTGCACAGGAAGGGCGAGGAGCCGAGCGTGCGGCGCAGCCCCTGCGCCTCATGGGGCGAGCACACCAGGCCATCCACGCCCGCGCTGATGGCGAGCCGTGCCAGCCGCTGCGCCGCCACCTCGGGTGTTCCATTCAGCCCCACCGCCGCCACGTCCTCGGCGCTCAGCGAGGTGAGGACCGTCACCGCGAGCACCCGGGGCGGCGCATGCCCCTGGCCCCTGGCCCCCTCGCGAGCGCCCCGCACCGCGGCCTTCAGCATCGCCTCGCCCCCGGCGGCGTGGACGGTCAGCAGCGCGACACCGAGCGCTCCGGCGCGCGCGGCGGCCAGCTCCACGGTGTTGGGGATGTCATGCAGCTTCAGATCGAGGAACACCCGCGCCCCCAGCTTCTGGAAGGCCGTCACCGCCGCCGGGCCATGCTCGACGAAGAGGGACAGGCCCACCTTGGCGTAGGCCACGTGGGGAGCCACCCGCGAGTACAGGGAGAGCCCCTGCTCCAGTGGCAGATCCGCGGCGAGGGCGAGCCGCTCGCGCGCCGGGGTGGAGTCACTCACGTCAGTCCCTCCTGGAGAGCGCGGTAGGTCAGGGCCAGCTGATCGGCGAGATCCTGGGGCAGCACGTTCTGCGCGGAGAAGAGCGCGTAGGAGACGAACGCATCCAGCGCCTCCAGCGTCAGCGCGCGGGAGAGCGCCTCATCCCCACACGCCACGTTGCGGCGGATCTGGTCCACGTCCACGCGCCCGTCCGGGCCGAGCTCCACCCCGGAGTAGGCCTCCTCCAGCCCTGGAGGGGGCGACTTGAGGAAGCCGCGGAGCATGTCCGGATCCCGGCCCAGCTCGTCCACGGCGCGGTACACCAGCGAGAGCAGCAGGTTGTAGCGCTCCTCGGGGGCCAGCATCTCCGCGCCCACCATCTCCACCGCGGGCTGGGTGCGCGGCGTGGGCGGCGCCACGGGCTCGACGACGAGCGAGCCGCCGCGCACCCGCTCCTCCACCCAGGTGAGGAAGGCGTGCAGGCTGCCCTCGTAGACGGAGCGCAGCTCCTTGATCGTCGCGCCTGGCTGCACCCGGGCGGCCAGCGCCTCCTCGCCCGGAGGGAAGCGCTCCGCCCCGGCGCCCAGCCGCAGATCGTCCGGGAAGTGGCGGCGCAGCCGGTTCGTCGCCTCGCCGCGCTTGATGGCCTGGATGACGAGATCCCTCGTGCGCTCGGGCAGCTTGACGACGTCGCTCAGCGGCGCCTGCGCCTCCAGGAAGATGAAGCTGCCCTCCATCATCTCGAAGAGGTTCAGCACCACCTCGCGCACCAGGAACGTCATCGCGTTGTAGAGGTCCGCCTCGGCGACCGTCCCCTCGGTGGTGAGCACCTGGCCGATCCGCCGCGAGGGCGTCACCAGGCTGACGGCGTGGTGGAGCTGCTCGGGGGTGAGCAGCCCGATCTGGACGAGGACGGCGCCCAGCCGCTCATAGCGCTCGGTGGAGGTGGCGAAGACGACCTGCCCATCCCGGAACGTCACCGTGCGGCGCAGCGGGCCGTGCTGGACGATCAGCTGGCCGCTGCGGATGCCGGACAGGACGTAGGAGAACACGTCCTCCATGAAGAGCGAGCCCAGGTTCCCGGCGAAGAAGCCGATCAGATCCGGGGGCTCTCGCAGGAGGATCATCCCCTCCGGCGCATGGAAGTGCGCCAGGAGGGGGCGGCTCGGGGACAAGCCCTGGGCGAGCGGCCGCTCGAGCTCGAGAGTGGCCGTCTCACCGGTGACGCGGGGAGTGGCTTTGGGACGTGGAGGTGCCACGCGCCCAGTCTACTTCTTCTTCTTCAGCTCGGCGTCGATGATGCTCTTGAATTCCGACGCCGGCACGGCGCCCGAGAGCGCGACGCCGTTGATGAAGAAGGCTGGGGTGCCCGTGACACCGGCCTTCTCGCCGTCGGCCATGTCCTTCTTGACGAGCTCGGCCTTCTTGCCGGAGTCCAGGCACTCGTTGAAGCGCGCGGCGTCCAGGCCCAGGTCCGCGGCGTGCTTCTTGAGCTCCTCCACCTTGAGCGCCCCCTGATTGGCGAAGAGCTTGTCGTGGTACTCCCAGAACTTGTTCTGGTCCGCGGCGCACAGGGAGGCCTCGGCGGCCTTGGGCGCCTCCGGGTGGAAGCTCAGCGGGAAGTGGCGGAACACCAGCTTCACCTTGCCCTCGTAGTTCTTCATCACCTCGTCCACGCTCGCGATGGCCTTGCTGCAGTACGGGCACTGGAAGTCGCTGAACTCCACGATGGTGATGGGGGCGTTGTCCGGGCCCTTCGAGGGGCCGGTGGCCGCCACCTCCACGCGCTTCTCGGGCAGCAGCACCGTCATGTCCGCCTTCGACTTCAGCTCGGTGAACAGGGCCTGGGCCTTCTCGCGCTTGGTCTGCTCGGTGAGCATCCGGACGATCTCCGGCTTCACCTGCTCCACCGTCACCTCCGGGGGCAGCTGACCGCCGGCCTTGGCCTGATCGTAGACCTTCTGGATCTCGGCGTCGGACGGCGGCGGGACCTTGTCCTCGACCTCGGCCTTGAGGAGCGCGTCCTCGTTGGGCAGGCCGCGCTTCTTGGCCTCGGCCTGGACGAGCTTCTCGATCACATAGCCGTCGAGGCCGCGCTTGAGCAGATCCTGCTTGCGCTTCTCGAGATCCGCCATCGGCGCGCCGATGCGGGCGGTGAGCTCACCGTAGGTGACCTTCTGCTCGGCCCCGTCCAGCTTGTACGTGGCGACGACCATGTCGGCCGCCGGCTCGCACTGGCCGCCCGAAGCGGTGGTGGTGGTGGGAGAGGCCGCGGGCGTCGTCTGCTTGTTGCAGCCGGCAGCGAAAGACGCCGCGAGCAGCGCGGCAAGGACGAGTCGGGAGGGGCGCATGGACATGGGTCCGGCGTCTTAGCCGACTCTTCCCGCGCCTCGCAAAAGAAACTTCGGCTCAGGCGAGCAGCGGCTCCAGATCCAGCCCGCTCGCCAGCTCGGGCAGCGGCAGCTCGGCCCGCTCGGTGTCCAGCGGCCGCCCCTGGACCAGCTCGTAGCAGCTGGGGTCCGCCAGCACCTTCTGCACCAGCTTGTGGTTGAGCGCGTGGCCCGTCTTGAAGGCCTTCAGGTGGCCGATCACCGGCCGCCCGAAGAGGGACACGTCCCCCACGGCGTCCAGGATCTTGTGCCGCACGAACTCGTCCGGGAAGCGCAGCCCGTCCGGGTTGAGGATGGAGGACTCGTCCACGACGATGGCGTTCTCCAGCGAGCCGCCGCGGGCCAGCCCCAGCTTCTTGAGCTTCTCCACGTCCCGCACGAAGCCGAAGGTGCGCGCGGTGGAGATCTCCCGGGAGAAGCCCCGGTCGCTCAGCTCCAGCTCGAAGGCCTGGCTGGAGATGAGCGGGTGCTGGAAGTCGATGGAGCAGCTCACCCGGAAGCGGCGCGCGGGGACCAGCGAGGCCTCCTTGTCACCGTCCGTCACGGTGACGGGCTTCTTGATGACCAGGTAGCTGCGCCGCTCCTCGAGCTCGCGCACGCCCACGCGGGTCACCATCTCCACGAAGTGCGCGGCGCTGCCGTCCATCACGGGCACCTCGGGGCCGTCCAGCTCCGCGCGGACGTTGTCGATGCCCAGCCCGGCCAGCGCCGACAGCAGGTGCTCCACCGTGCCCACCTTCACCCCGTCCTTGCCCAGGGTGGTGGCCAGCGCCGTGTCCACCACGTACTCGGAGAGCGCGGGGATGGCCACCGGGCACGGCGTGTCCGTGCGAACGAAGACAATGCCGTGGTTCGCCGGAGCCGGCCAGAGGGTGAGGGTGACGGGCGCCCCCGAGTGAAGGCCAATGCCCTTGCAGGAGACAGGCTCGGAGAGGGTGCGCTGGGGATCGAAGAACAAAGGCATTGCGGGTTCGCCTCTCTTCACTGCTCGGTGCGGCCGTCTCGCCGCGCGGGCCCTCCGGAGTGGGGCCGAAACGTTGACTGGTGATCTGATACGACGCGCTCAGGCCAGCAAACCACGTGCCACCCTCGCGGTACCCCACCCCTCTCGTAGGGTGGGCGTAATTTTCCGTAAGCCCTTGGACTCCCTGGGCTTTTTCCTCCTGGCGGCGCTGCGCCCCGCCCCCGCTGGGGGCTCTGCCCCTCAACTGGCTGGGTCCGCTCCCCTTCACCGTGACATGGATGTCCGAGATCCATTGCTCCCCTGCCCCAGACTTGTGACCTGCTGGACACACGGCCTTTGGTGCAGCGCGTCGCGTCCATAGCGCAAGGGACCGCCTGGAGGCAATCCTTCACTGGCCGTGTAACCGGTAGGAGCTCAGCGGCTGGTGGGGGCCAGGAAGCGGTCCCGCAGGGCCTCGGCGTCCTTGCGATCGAGGCTGCGCCCCTGGAGGAGCACGCGACGGCTGACGGCGACGAAGGTGCTCTCCAGGGTGGGGGTGAACTGATGCACATCCTCGGCGAGCCGGAGGCGGATGCTGGAGCCCTCCGGGGGCCAGGGCAGCTCCACGAGCAGCGCGGTGAAGCGATCGAAGGGCTCGTAGTCCGAGTAGCGCAGCAGCTGGTAGCTCACGTCCTGGAAGTAGCCGAGGAAGGACTTGAGGCCGGAGAGCGCGGCCTCCGCGGCCGGCACGTCCTCCGCGCGCAGCGCCGTCTCCGTGGCGCGGCAGAGCTGGCCGAGGACCCACAGATCCTTGCGCAGGCGGGTGGCCATGGCCTCCTGGGACACGAGCTGCTGGAAGGCGTCCTCGCCGGTGGCGGCCCCGGGCTCGAGCGCCTCCACGAGCGCCACCACCTGGGCGCGGAAGAGGGCGGTGAAGGCGCTGGCCGCCTTCATGGGCACGTCCGAAGCGCTCTCCTGGCCCGCCATCACCTCGCGGGCGATGCGCTGGGACTCCCGGGCGATGTCGCGCGCGGCGCGCAGGCCCGCGGCCTTGAGGCGCTTGGGGCCGGCCTGGGTGGCCAGATCCTCACGCAGGAAGCCCACCAGGCTCACCGCCTCGCTGCGCACCAGCGCGAGCACCACGCGCGCCCGCGGCGGGGGGGACTCCTCGCCCTCCTGGCCCACATAGGAGAGGTAGCGCAGCAGGCGGAAGAGCGCGAGCAGGGCGGTGGTGAAGACGGGGCGCACGTCCGAGGGCTGCCCGGCGAGCAGCTCGAGGATCCGCACCGAGCGGATGCGGTCGTACTCGATGCGGAACTCCAGCGGCCGGAAGGGCCGGAAGTAGCGGTTGAGGGCGATCTCTCGCAGCGCCAGGTTGCCCACGTCGGTGAAGAGGCCGAGGCTGCACACGGGCAGCTTGAGCAGGTGATCGATCAGGTTGCGCAGGGCCTCGAAGGACTCGCGCAGCACGAAGAGGCTCTCCTGGGGCGTCTCCTGGTGCAGTTCCTGCTCGAGGAAGGCGTGGCGGACGCGGTCGTCGGCCAGCTGCGTCTCCACGTACTTGCGGAAGACCATCTTCGAGTCCGAGTCCGGATCCAGCAGGCGGCGGGCGAGGCGGATGGCGCGGTGGATGGCGTCGCGGACGTCCTCCAGCTCCTCGTGGAAGTCCCGGGTGACCAGGGGGCGCTCGGAGGCGTCCACCACCACGCTGTGGAGGTTGAAGTAGCGCTCCACGCCGCGCAGGAGCATCTCGAACTCGAAGAGCTGCTCCTCGCGGCCCTCCACGCTCAGGCCACGCAGCCACCGCTCGCGCTCGGCGAGCACGCCGATCCGCGAGGCCTGGGTGGTGCGCATCAGGTCCGAGTAGAAGTCCCGGGAACTCCGGGGCACCGTCGGGACCGGCTCCTTCGCGCCTGCCGGGCTCATCGTGGGTGGCTTCCTATCAGAAGAGGCTGCCTTGGGGTGAGGCGGGAGGAGGCGCCTTCTTGAAATAGCCGTAGGCGCGGTGGGTGGCCATGCGGCCGCGGGGGGTGCGCTGCAGGAAGCCCTCCTGGAGGAGGAAGGGCTCGTACACGTCCTCGAGGGTGTCGCGCTGCTCGCCCACGCTGGCGGCGATGGTCTCCACCCCCACCGGACCGCCGCCGAACTTGTCGATGATGGTCAGGAGGATCTTCCGGTCCATGGCGTCCAGGCCGCTGGCGTCCACCCCGAGCCGATCCAGCGAGGTGCGGGCCAGCGCCAGGGTGATGCGGCCCTCGCCCTCCACCTGGGCGAAGTCGCGCAGCCGGCGCAGCAGCCGGTTGGCGATGCGGGGCGTGCCACGCGAGCGGGTGGAGATCTCCTTGCTGGCGTCGCGGTCCAGGGGGATGCCGAGGATGCGGCCCGAGCGGTTGAGGATCAGCTCCAGGTGCCTGGGCTCGTAGTACTCGAGGCGCTCCTGGATCTGGAACCGGTCTCGCAGGGGCGAGGTGAGCAGGCCCGTGCGGGTGGTGGCGCCGATGAGGGTGAAGGGCGGCAGATCGATCTTCATCGCCCGGGCGGCGGGCCCGGTGTCGATGGTGATGTCCAGCCGGAAGTCCTCCATGGCGGGGTAGAGGTACTCCTCGACGGCGGCGTTGAGGCGGTGGATCTCGTCGATGAAGAGGACGTCGCGCTCGTTGAGGTTGGTGAGCAGGCCGGCGAGATCGCCCTTGCGCTCGAGGGCGGGGCCGCTGGTGACGTGGATGCCCACGCCGAGCTCGGCGGCGATGATGTGGGCCAGGGAGGTCTTCCCCAGGCCCGGGGGCCCGGAGAAGAGGCAGTGGTCGAGCGCGTCCCGGCGGTTGCCCGCCGCGCGCACATAGACCTTGAGCTTCTCGACGACGGTGTCCTGCCCGACGTACTCCTCGAAGGTGCGAGGCCGGAGGGAGGCCTCCAGGCGGACTTCCTCCGCCAGCGGCTCTTCGGACAGCGTCTCGGACTTCCGCTTCGTAGCCATTTCAGGGTTCACCCTAGCAAGAACGGCGCGCGTGTCGCCGACCATCTCCCAGGGCTAGACTCGCGCGCCACACCGGCTGGTTGGCCAGGGAGCGCACGACGTGAAGGGTCTCGTCTTCGATCTGTCCATCCCCAAGTACGTGCTCGCCAAGGGCATCGGCGGGCTGTATCCGAAGGTCCACTACGGCCCGGGCAGCTGCCTGTCCCTGCGAGAGCTCCCCTCCCCCACCCCGCCGGGCCCCGAGTGGGTGAGGCTGAAGCCCTTGCTGACAGGCCTGTGCGGCTCGGACATGGCGACGTTCTTCTTCAAGGCCAGCCCGCAGCTGGAGCCCTTCAATAGCTTCCCGGCGGTGCTGGGGCACGAGATCCTCGCCGAGGTGACGGCGCTGGGCGCTCAGACGCGGGGAGTGGAGGTGGGACAGCGCGTGGTGGTGAACCCGCTGCTGCCCTGCCGCCTGAGGGGCATCCAGCCGCCCTGCAAGCCGTGCTCGGCGGGCCTGGAGAACGGGTGCGAGCGGACGGCGGATGGGTGCCTGGCGGCCGGGCAGATGCTCGGCTACCAGAAGGATCTGCCGGGCGGCATGGGCACGGAGATGGTGGCCCACCCGTCCCAGCTCCACCCGGTGCCGGCGGAGGTATCGAACAAGGGAGGCGTGCTGGTGGAGCCGCTGGCGGTGAGCCTGCACGCGGTCCTCAAGGCGTCGCTGAAGGACGAGGACCGGGTGCTCGTCATCGGCGGCGGGCCGGTGGCCTTCGCGGCGCTGTGGGCCATCCGAGCGCTGGGGCACCGCTGCCACGTGACGCTGCTGGCCACGGAGGAGTACCAGCTGAAGCTCGCCCGGCAGCTCGGCGCGGATGACGCCTTCCGGGTGCGGGAGGACGTGAAGGAGGCCGAGGAGGTGGCGCGGCTGACGGGGGCGCGGGTGTACAGGCCGGTCATCGGGCCACCCGCGATGACGGGGGGCTTCGAGGTGACGATCGACTGCATCGGCAGCGCCACGTCCGTGCAGGACTCGCTGCGCTACACCCGGGCGCTGGGCCGGGTGGTGCTGGTGGGGGCCGCGGGCATCCTGGAGCGGGTGGACTGGACCACGGTGTGGCGTAATGAACTGACGCTGCTCGGTTCCTACGTCTACGGGCCAGAGCGCTTCCGCGGGGAGCGCAAGCACACGTTTGATCTGGTACTGGAGCTGCTTGCCCGCCGGGAGGGCCCGGATCCCTCCATGCTCGTGACACATACCTTCCCGCTCTCGAGGTACCGAGAGGCCATTGAGGCAAACCTGGCGCGAGGGCGCTACCAGTCCGTGAAGACGGCTTTTGACCTGACGGTGACCGCATGAGCACGACCTTCCGCTCCCTGCCCTTCCTCGCCGAGGCGCGCGCCGAGCGCGTCCCCGGCCTCCGCCTGCAGCAGCTCCGCCGCGCCACGCTGGAGGCGCGAGAGGCGTTCATGGCCGGCGGGCCGGTGGCCGCGGTGGCCACGTGCGATCTGATCACGTTCCCCTACCCGGCCCAGTTCGCGTTCAGCGGGGCGGCGCTGTCTCCGGCGCCATACGTGATGATGAAGAACCGGATGCAGGTGGTTCAGTTCCTGGAGGACGGGGAGCGACGCACGCTGCTCTTCAACCCCAGCGACTACGAGCGTGGGCAGGCGGCTCCTTTCTTCCGGAGCCTGCGCGAGCGGTACGGCAGCTTCGTCTCGGACAAGGTGATGTCCACGCGCCATGGCACGGTGCAGAGCCACCTGTCGGCGCTGGGGCTGACGCCCGAGGACGTGGACTACATCGCGTTCGATCACCTGCACGTCCAGGACGTGCGCGGCTGGCTGGGTGGGGAGGGCGCGTCTGCGTACTTCCCTCGGGCGAAGCTGCTGGTGCAGCGCGCCGAGTGGGAGGGCGCGAAGAACCTGCACCCGATGCAGGCGGTCTGGTACGTGCCGAGCGGCACGGCGGGGGTGCCCGAGGAGCGGGTGGTGCTGCTGGACGGGGATCTCTGGCTGGGGCCCGGGGCGGCGATCCTGTCCACACCGGGGCACACGCTGGGGAACATGTCGCTGGCGGTGGCAACGGACCGCGAGGTGTTCGTGGTGAGCGAGAACGGGGTGGCGACGGAGAGCTACACGCCGCTGCAGTCGAGCATCCCGGGCTTGAGGAGCTTCGCCGAGCACATGGGGCTGGAGGTGGTGCTCAACGGCAACACGCGCGAGCACTCGCTGGACCAGTACTCGTCGATGGTGGTGGAGAAGCTGTTCGCGGGTCCGTCACAGGTGGACGGGGCCTACGCGAACTTCCACCCTTCCTCGCAGCTGACGGCGTCGATGCTGGCACCGGGCCTGGCACCCACGGCGGTGTTGCCCGCACCGAACTTCGGAGACGTGCGCCCATCCGCCACGACCCGCCGTGCGGCATAACGCGCCTCTCACCATCTCACCCCGTCAAGAAATCTCGGCTCCTCAGCAGGATCCGTGGGCGCTTCAGCCCCCCGGAGTGGGGATTTCTCCGAGGGGGAGGGTGGGCGTGGGGCTGCCGCGCAACTGAGCCCCGGAGCCAGAGCCCCTGCGGAACACCCGTCCGCCGTCGCCAGGGACAGAAGTGCTCCGCGCACCGCGGGTGCCATGGCCGCCGAAGGCGCCCCAGCGAAGCGGGTCGGAGGATGCAAAGCGGCCGGAGAGCCTTGGCGCCAGCGAGCACGGAGCCATGCTGCCCGAGTTGCAGAGGCGGAGCGCTTCCCGCGATTGGTCGAGACGCGCCCTCCCTTGGCGGCGACGCGCATGACTCGGCCCCACCACCGAGGGACTTGGCCGATCATCCCTTCGAGCACCCACAGGTTCCGCTGAGGAACCGAAATATCTCCACATCGAATTCATTATCTCTGAATCCGCAATTCACAATTAAACGTCCCACGAATTGATCAAAACAGCCCCATGATGACTGCAAGCCAGTTTCTCGAACTCCTCGAAAGAAGCGAGAGCGACATTCTCGACTTCAAGGGTCGCGCATATGATCTCACGCAAGAATACTCCAGGGCCGCGCTGGTTAAAGACGTCTTGTGCATGTCCAACACACCTAGAGAAGAGCCAGCACACATAATCCTAATAGGCGTATCAAAGAACGCAGACGGTACCTTTACCCTGCCAGGGCTAGACAAGCCTCTCGACGACGCCGACCTGCAATCTCAATTTCGCGAACGAGTCTTTCCCATTCCAGAGTTCACATACGAAGTCCTGAAACACGAAGGAAAGCCCTTCGGCATCATCACTATACCGCCACGACGCATCGGCCCAAGCGCCGTACTCAAAGACCATGGCGATCAATTACAGCAAGGGCTCATCTATTTCCGCAGAAACACCCAGAACGACTATGCCAGGACAGACGATCTGCGAAAAATCATCTCCTGGTTCGACACTCAAGCAGCCCCCTCACCAGTGTTACCGAGCACGGTGATTGAGGGATCGAGGCCCTCCAGCGATCCAGCTTTTTGCCGGGTAGCGGTTTTGCAGGAGAGCGCGCTTCCCGCAGCCAGCCAGATCCTGGCGGTGCAGGCTGGGTGAGGTAACCCGGAAGGCGAAAGGACGGAGCACGGGGCGCAGGGCGCCCACCGCCGCAGGCGGGCGGTGAAAGTGCTCTGGAGCGTGAGTGCAGCACGCTCCAGAGCGGGGCTCCGCAAGCTCATCGGTGAAAGAGCGGAGCCAGCAAGGAATCATCCGAAGCCAGGTGGACGTCAAGCTCTGGCGCGAGCACATGCCGAGCGTGGAGCAGGTGCGGCCGACGCACTGCCCGTGCTGCGGGGCTGCGAGCCGACCTTTGGGAGGCCCGGTGGTGGTGCAGGGGCACGGGACCCGAGATCGGCAGTTGTGGGGCCCGTTGAGTGTGGGCGCCAGCGCGCAGGTGCACCTCATCCGGGTCAGACGCTACCGGTGCATCCGGTGCGGGGCGGTGGTGACGGTGACGCCCTCGCAGGTGTTGCACAAGCGGCTGTACGGGGCGGCGGTGATCGGCTTGGCGCTGGCGCTGTTCGGGCTGGTGATGCTGACGGCGTGGCAGGTGCGACAGCAGGTGAGCCCCTTTCAGGTGGTAGGAGCCTGCTCGAGCGGCAGGTGGCGCACCCTCAAGCGCTGGTGCGAGGCGGCCGTGGAGGGGCGGCTGTGGCAGAGCGTACGCGGGCTTGTGGCAGCAGGCCCTGTGCGCCAGGTGGCTGGCAGGTGCGCCTCGACGCTGGCCGGCTACGTGCTGCCGTCTGCCGAGCTGGAAACGATCCTCGCGAAACGCGGGGTTTCGATCGCGGGGACCGCGGGCAAACCGCGGGATCTATCCCCATGTCCCTGGATCGGACGTCCAGAGGCTTGAACTCTGGGCGGTCCAGCCGCCATCGCGCCGCGCAAAACCTTCGAAATGACTCGGCCTCGCTGCGGCGCGAAGGGGGAAAACGATCGCGCTGGCCGCGATCGCTACGACGCGCTTTTCGAGGATCGTCTCCACCGTAAGCAGCAAGCACGCACCAAACCTCCAGCCAATATTGCCGTGTGACAATTTTTGCTTCTTGGTTGAAATGCGTTGAACGTTGAATAACTCCCCTCTACACTCGGCGGATCGGGCGCGTCATCCTACTTCTTGGGTCACTCCTCCTCCTTCTGACGAATAAGGTAGGATAAACTCGCTCATCAATCACCAATGCCCAACCCTAGCCTAAGCCCATAAACTGGCTGCCAATCGTAGTTACTGAGCTCGGCCAGGAATCCACACTCTATGCGCACCCAAAAGGGAGTTTTTATGCTCACTCCCAAATCTGCCCCAGGCCCGAAACCCACGGCTGCATCGACCACCAGAGAGACATCAACCGACTCACCCAACCGGAAGCGAGTCCCAACTCCGAGGTGAAGTTTATCATATGCTGGCTGTAGCCCGAATCCATATGAAGCCATACCAATGATGTCCCACCTCTGACTCAGCCGAAGCCCCAGCAAAGCTCGAAGGGCCACCAATCGCTCCATCTTCCATCTCGACCCATAACCCGCGTATTCATAATTACTCATGTAATCCCAATCAACAATAGGAGTAACTATTGCCCTAGCAGAAAGACGATCAAGCGTCAGCTCTGGCACGCCCCCATCGAGGTGAACTGGATACTCCGGATGTGCTTCGAGGATATCGATCAGCGTCTCAACATTGAGCGCAACACCGGCGCCAAGAGCGCTCTGCCCAAAATACATGCCGACCAGCTCCCAGTTGCTTGTCGTCAGCGCCCCGCCGGAAGCTCCAGCTCCTGGTTGTGCGACCCCATCCAGAAGCAGCAGATCACCTGGGCGCTTCTCCTCAAATGGCACCAAGCCAGTGACGGCGACACTCCATCCAACGCCTCCTGGATTTCCTACCACATAGAAAATACCAGAGGCCGGATCAACAAAGTCCAGATCTGCCACACAGTCGAAGGCTGCCTGTAGAGCGCTGATCCTCTTCGCGGGCAAGGCTACCCTCAGAACAGAGAGCGCATCTGGGACATTCTTCTCAATGACGGCAAGGAGCCTGTTGGGATCCACATGGCTGATAGCCAATTCTTCGCGATCTATCTGCGCGATATATGTAGTCTTGTCCGAAGTCCCATCAGCCTCCTTGAATCGGACACGGATATCACCCCGCATGCTTCGTATGACATGCCGCGGAACAACAAAAAAGGCCTCCCTGTCACGCACCCCGAACACAATACCAGAGCCGAACGTGGGCAACTCTGGAGCGAGTTCCGATCCTTTGCCTTCGATCATGACCACGATCTGGCTCAACCGCCTCATCTGATCTTGTGGCCCTGCGAAGGCCAGCGTGCCCCCTGACAAGATCCCAAACAGGCAAGCGACGACCACAGCTCTGGCAGTCAGTTCGACCATAGGCGGATACCAAGGAACTTGAGAATAGACACCATCACCGCAAGCACCAACCCGCCGAATGCCCACGCATCGCTATGATCGCGCCTGGCCATGCGGACTTCCAACCAGCTTGGCATGACGCTCCGAGTGCCAAGCATGGCATCCCGAACCTTGCCGCGGTACTTCAGTCGCAGTCCATCAGGAGTGAACTGGATCGAGCGCAGATTACTCTGTTCCTGATCCCGTGCGGGTTCGAACTTCAGCTTGTCGCGTTCGCTGAGCTCATACTTCTTCCCTGTCTCGATGAACTCTATCGTGCCTGACCGAATACTCGAGAGGTCGACAACACGCTCCTGCTGATCATCCTGGTAGCGGGTCACACTCTGGAAGGACAGCGCGGTCACCCACATGGGCAGAGCCACCATGAAGCCGGTTTCATGAGTGGGACGCAGGCTGACATATACCTCCTTGTCTGGCTGTAAGAAGATTGCTCTGGGGGGCTCCGCCTGCGTTGTACGAGGCTCGCCTAGCACATGCGGGGAATTCGTCACGCAGTATTGCAGCTCTCCCTTGAGGCCAATCTCCATTGGCCTGGGCTCTTCGCTCAAGTGAGTGACCGACACATTGATCAAGTCCTTGGTCTCAAAGCTTATTGTCACCGCAGACCCAGGCCCCACAATGAAGTCCTTGAGCATGACACCCGCTGCTCTATCGGGTCCAGGCTCCTGAACCTCTGGGACCATCAACTCCGTCGTGAGTAGACCCTCGCTGGGTATGTCCGTAAGAGGAATAATGTCGGCAGCATCTGGATCGATAGCCCGGAATCGCGTGACAGTCAGGCCGCTCAGCGGAAGACCTGTCGCTAGATTTGTCTCCATTTGAGCTGTGAACTTCATCTCGTTGGCGGTGATCTCCAGCACTGCGTCTGTCTCAGGACGGACCCTCATCAGCCACAGAGTCGCGGCCACAATGGAACTGAACAGTATCAGCCACGGCAGACGGCGCGGAGGAAAGAGGAGTTTCTCGATCTCTTCAAGTTCCTGCCTCTGAGCAGTCAACTCAGCCATTCTTGCTTTGATAGCTGGGTCATCAATCGAAGCGGACGCCACCAGGTTCGTGGCACTCTTGCTCAGGTTCTTGAACCGACTCTGGAAGTGAAAGAGAAGCCCCAGCATCCTGAAGGGCCTCGCCAGCGCACTGCTGGTGGGAGGTCCCGCGAGCAAGGGCTGAGCGGGCGGCGGAACTGCCTGGAGTTGGACCGCGTCCGGGCGCTTCACTGCGCTCCCAGTTGGCTGCGCCGTGCTTACAGAAGTGCCCAAGCCGCTTCCAGCGCTTTGCTGCTTCGGCAAGCTTGAGGCACGTCCGGCCGCGCGCGCCTTTGATTTTCGTGCCATGAATAGGCTCGCGGAGTGGGATTACGGTATGTAGATGCGGATTCTTTCTGGGATTGTCAGAATCGAGCTACTCAGAGGCTCAGCCTGAACATTGAGTTGATACAGCGTCTTGCTCGTCAGCCCCCTGGTCGGGAGCGCGACCACAAAGGTCTTGAGATTATTGTCGGGCCTGGAGCACTTGAGTTCACCGGGACCAGCGGTAGCCAGTGGCCTCTTGTCCGCGTAATACAACTGGGCGGAGACCTCCTTCAATGGGACTCCAGACCTGAAGATGATTGTGTATATTGGTTCCTGCTCAGCGTTCTTCTTCTCGAAGAAGACTGGTGTGTAGACTCGAGAGTTTGAGGTCACTTGCTCCTTCGAGTCTGTCTGGTACGCCACAAATCCAAGGTCGCTGACACTGAGCCCGATATTGCTGAGTAGAGCATCATTCCAATCAAAAGTGTTTTCAGATAGCGCAGGGCTCTTGAATGTGTCCATCTGATATGGTGGTTGCTTTTTAGTCACCGGCTCTGCCACCAGCGTTGTGGCCGGTTTTTCTTGAGAGCCAGGAAGCCACCAACTCAATGTAATAGCTCCTCTGGGGGTTTTTTGGGATTGTGCTACGAACGAGACTGGCCAGATGGCTGTGGTGGCAGAGTGTGGTTGCGCGTACACCCCCTCACAGCGATCTCCGCGAGGAGCGTACCCATAAGCCCCCTGAGATAACACCCCTTTGAGTTTGCATTGGACACTCTGTGCAGTCGATCGCGACGAATACAGCGCTAGGAGCAGGACGAGAAACTTCAGTACTTGCACGATTCACCCCCATAGCAGTGAGTGCGCCTTTTCCTTACTTCGATGGGCCAGGAGCGGGGACCGGAGCGGCCTAGTCAGGTCGAACTCTACACGGAGGAAGCGACCCGGTCCGCGAATTTCCTTCAGCGCTCTCCAGAAATGACCCACCTGTGCTCTCGAGAAATGGACCATGAGCATGAGCGCCGGAGCGACGCCGGGCGAAAGTGGCGCAGGTGGCCTTGAGCTGGAGGTGTCGGGCGTGCGCGTTCACGTCCGAGAGGGAGCCAGCCAGGAGCTGATTACCCGGGTAGTGCGAGCGCTCCAGGAGGGTGCGGCATGCTGAGGTTGCCGGAGTCGGTGCGCATCTTCGTGGCAAATACGCCTACGGACATGCGCAAGCAGGCCGACGGGCTGTAGGCGCTGGTGAAGGAAGTGCTGGGAGAAGAGCCGAGAAGCGGCCACCTGTTCGTCTTCTTCATCTTCAATCTCCAGCACTACTGATTCGCGAAATCCACTTACGGCTCTCCTCGTCGTCACGCATCAACCTCTTGAAATGCCCCGAAGAGATGGCATCGAGGAGAGAGCGATCTCGTGCGACCAGATCTGCCACACTCGATGGGAAGTGCAGTCCGATACGGTGCTCCACGGCATATTCCGGAGTCCTGACCGCCCGCTCAAGATACATTGAGAATGTCGTGAAGAACGCATCGACACTGGAAGCAACAGGCATGACCCGATTGTCCTCGTAAGCATCAATGAAGATGACTGGTTGGATGCCTCTTGCATCCGCTAGCGGCGGAACCGTCGCAAGATAATACGCCAGCATCGGAATCTGCCCAAAGAGAAGGGAAGACAGATAGGGCTCATCCCCAAAGCGGCGCATCCCCTCGTTGAGGGTTGAGAGTTGTCCTTCACCGCTTCCCCAGGAATAGAGTTGAAAGTCCCCCAGCATCGCAGCCCCGAACTTCCTGTAGAGTGTTGCCAGGATTGGATCAAACGGCTGGCCAAGAAACATCTCTCCTGGCGCAGGCGGCATCTCTTCCGGTGGCAAGGTCTTCAAAAACAGACCATGCTTCTCGCATACTTCCATCAAACTCTTCAATCCAGGCAGTTCCATCTCCGCTTTCACGCTCGCCTCACTTCCCAACCCGAACGAGCAATGCATTCAACTCCTGAAGAGCGTCATGGCTCGCATGCTGCAACATCTCATTGGACGCTGGAATATGCCGGGTATTGCTGTACCACCGTGCAAAGTGCCTATCGATAATCTTCGCGACAGCCTCGACCTCCGCAACCGTAGCTCTTGCACCCGCACGCTCCGCATATCTGCCCCAGAGCGCGTTGATTCCGTAATGCACCTTCGGCTCGACAGCGGTGAGGTTCTCCATTGCATTGATATTCCTGAAAGGGAAGAGATGCGCGAAGTCGAGAGGGATACGGTGGTGCACGTCGATCTGCCCCCCAACGAGTTCTCTCAGTTGCTCCAGGAGTTCTGGATGAGCCTTGGCGAAGTCTTCCCGTGCCAGCCTGCGAAGCTCCCTCTTTGCTTCCGTACTCAGTCGCGCAGTCGTGAGCGCCTCCAACCGGCCGCAGAGGGTCTGCAATTCGGTACGCTCTGCTAAAGAGAGCGCCTCCAGACCTTCGGCCTCTGCCTTGGCTATGAGGCGTGCAAGAGCTTGCTTCTCAGCGGGGGCTGCCCGAATGAAGATCGAGCGGAACCACCCCACTGCCGCTGTGCCTCCTTTGGCCAGCACCCGGGCGATCGTCGGTGCCGCCGCTTCCACCACCAGTCCCAGCCCGCGCGCTGCCAATCCTCCCACCACGAAGAGCGCCACCTGCTCCGCGCTGAAGACTCCCATCTGCTGGAAGCCTTCTCGCGTCTGCTCCCTCCACTCCCGCTGGATCTGCTCGTGCATCGCACGGTACGCCAGCGCCACCTCCGCGTTCTCGGGCGCGGGCGGCGGCGGCCGCACCACCTCCGCCGCCACGATCTTCCAGCGCGACAACCCGCTCCCCGCGATGTGCGTGCCCTCCCATTCCATCCGCACCTTGCGAGGGCCCAGCCCCTGGGTGAAGGGCGCCAGCACGTTCACCCACGTGCCCACCGTCTCAGCCGCCGCTCTCACGGACTTGCCTCCCGGCAATGCGCGCGGCGGACGTGTCTCCAGGGCCCCCACACGCTCATCCTCCAGTTCCACCTCCACCTGCCAGCGCACCTGCGCGCCCTCGGGCGCCCACACCCGGGAGGCCACCTCCCGCCCCGTGGCGACCAGGCGCTCCAGCACCTCCGCACGTACTCCGACTTGCCGTACCGGCCATGTCTTGGCCTCCAGCGGGAACTCCGCCGCTGTCTCCAACTTGAAGTCCGCACGCCAGCCGCGCTCTTCCCTCCTCAGCCTCAGGCGCACCCACCCCGCCGCTCCCTCCGCGTAGGTGGGCAGGCTCTTCCACAGCTCGCTCGTGAAGGCCCCCTGACTCACTGCGTCCCCGAGTCCCTGCCCCCGCTCGCGCCTGCGCAGGCCCACCAGTGTGAAGGCTCCCCCCTCCGTCCAGAAGCTGAACTCCAGCACCGCCCCCACTTCCCTCACCTCGCTGGCCACTCCCCACATCCCCACCAGCGCCGACTCGAGCTCGGCTCGCCGCGCCTCCTCCAGACCCTCCCACTCCGAACTCCCACGGCTTGGGCCTCGCTGCTCGGGCCTTCCACTGCCGCCGACTCCCTCCCACTGTGCGGCCGCGCACCCATCCAAGAACATCAGCACCGCGAGCCCCCAGGTCAGCGCTCTCCATCCGGCCCCCACGCGCATGCGGCTCCTCCCTTGGCAGTTCCGCAGCACAGGCTACACAGGTCACCTGCCCGCTGTCCGGGTGGACAAGCGGTCCTCAGGCCGGCCTGACTCAGCGCCCTGGGACTTCAGCACAGGCCTGGAGCACCTCGTCCCAGCGCATCCGGGAGCATCGCTCCACGAACTGCGCCACAGATGTCTCTTTTGCCCGCACGGCCAGCGCTTCTTCAGAGGCCTTCTTGAGCGCTGCATCGAAGCGCTCACGGGCTTCCTCGGCGAGCCTCCGCACATCGAGCGGACTGGAGAGATATGCCGCCGCCAACGCCCCCGGGCGGGTGAGCGCCTCGTAGGCAGCGCGCACCCGCTGGAATCCTTCCGGATCCTGATGGGGTGGGTGGCGCGCCAGCGCGGCGAAGTACGCGCGCTTGAGCGCTGACAGGTCCAGCGTGGGTGCCAATCCCAACACGGCGAACGGATCGTGCGGCGTCATGAGCGGCCACTCCTGTCTCCGTCCTCTTGAGGGGACTCCGTCCCGGGCGCTTGCTCGAACAGGGACTCCTGCCTGGCCGCCGCCTTGGCGCGCTTCGGGCGCGGCGCGCCACCCGCTGATGCCTTCGAGCTCTTCTTCTTCCTCGGAGCCCTGCGCTTGCGCAGCCGGTATCCGTGCCTGCGCGCCAGCGCCTGCGCCTGCTTCAGCACCCCGGTGGGACTCTCAGCGGGTGGCCGCTCCGCCCATGCTCGCATGAAGGCTTCCAGCATCGGGTGGAGGTACTCGCAAGGGGTGTTCATCCGCTCGGCGGCCATCGCCGCCTCGGCGAGCGCCTGCACATCGTTCGCGCGCCGCTCCAGCCACCGCGCCAGGGCGCGCCTGGCGAGCTCGCCGCGCCCGAGCACCTCCATCGTGCGCAGCACCTCGATGTGCCCCGTGTCCCCCGGATGCGCCTCCAGGTAGCGCTCGGCGGCCTCCCACGCCTCGGTGTCCGAGGCGGCCTGACGCACCGCCACCTCTAGGAACTCCGCCCGGTAGGGGAGCACCCGGGAGGCGAACCGGCGCCAGGTGCGCAGGCCCTCGGGAGGCAGCTTCATCAGCGCCTGCGCCTGCTCCAGCGCGCCCTCCACCTGCGTCAATATCCGGAACGCCTCCTCCGGATCCTGCGTGCCGCGCAGCAGCTGGTCCATCTCCCGCCCCGCCTTCTTCTCGCGGCTGCGATCCAGCAGGGTGCTGATGGCTCCGCTCAGCACGCGCCGCAGCTCCTCGTCCGCCCCCTCCCAGCAGGCGTCCACCCATGCCTCCACCAGCTCTGGCGCACAGGCGGAGGCCACCCCGTCGATCAGCTCTCCGCGCTCGGAGGGCGATGCCCCCTTCAGCCAGGCCCGGAGGGCCGGCAGCTTCGTCGAGAGCAACCGCCGCAAGCTCTCCTGGAGCCACCCAGGCGCTGTCGGCGCCTCGGGCTCCCACTCGCTCCAGGACAACATCGCCCGCGCCCACAAGCCCGCATCCGGTGCCAGCGCCAGCAGCGCCTCATAGAGGCGCAGTGCCCGCGGCACAGCGGGCCCCGAGAAGCGGATCCCAGCCGCGGCCTGCACCACCCAGGGCCGAGCTTCTGGTTGGAGTGCCGCGGAGTGTGCCAGGGCGCACCACGCCTCGGCCTCCTCGGCGCGCGGGACGCCCTCCCGTGGAAGGCCAGAGCTCACCAGCCGCAGCGCCTGCAGCGTTGGCTCGGAGAGCCCCTGGGGAGCCTCTCCCTCACGCACTGCCCGGGCCAGCAGCTGGGCCGGCTTCCAGAGCGCCGCGCCCCCTTGCCCCGCCGTTGCTCGGATCCACAGCTCCCGCGCCGCCAGCTGCCCCGCAAGCTCCCACACTGTCCTGGCCACCTCGGCGGGTGCCTCTCTGGCCCACGTCTCGACGCGGCTTGCGAAGACACCGAAGGGCTCCATCGCGCACAAGGCCAGCACCGCCCCCTCCACCTCCGCCACGGAGCGAGGTGCCGGCAGGGCGGCGTGTGCACGCACCGGCTCAATACCCAGGCGCGAATCCACGAGAGAAGGCGCCGCGAGCACGGACATCAACGTCTCAGGATCGGGGGCCCCCTGGGTGGAGAGCCAGCTGTCCAGCGCCGTGGCCAGACGGGGTGCGCGCTCCTGGGCTGCCGAGGCAAGAGGCCGCCACAGCCGCTGTGCTCGAGCCCAGTCGCGGGCACGTCCAGCAGCCCACAGCAGCGGCCAGTACGTGGCACGCGCCTCCTCCGCCTCCACGCCTCGCTCCACCAGGCCCGGCTCAGCGTCCGCGCGCACGGCCAGGGTGCTCAGCGGCCCCCAGGCTCCGCGACGGTGCTGCTCCTGCACCACCTGCCGGAAGAGGGCGGCGCTCAGAGGCAGCAGCTCCTCCCGCAGGGGTGGAGGCAACCGGAGCAGCGCGGAGAGCGTGCCCTCCAGATCTCCCCGCCCCAGGTGCTTTCGAGCGTCCTCCAGCCACCGGCGGTGCTGGCGCTCCTCGCGATCGTGCCGGGCCATGGCTCAGGGCTCCCGGGGTTCGGCTTCGTGATCCAGGAAGAAGTCCAGCAGCGCCTCCTCGGCCCGCTCGCGTGCAGAGCCCTCGGCCGCCGCGTACTGCCCCAGCAGCCGCTCCAGCTCGGCGCGCGGCCCGGGCGCGAGCCGCTCCAGCAGGGCGCGCGCCTTGCGCTCCACCGCGCTCTGCTCTCTCGCGGCCTGGGCGGCCTTGCCCGCATCCGCCACCGAGAGCGCCACTGTCTTGGCGTTGGTCGTCCCGGGCTGGCTCACGGAGACCTTCACCACCCCGTTGAGATCGTAGGCGAACTCCACCCGCACCGGAGAGCTCGCCGGCCGAGGCTCGAGCTTGAAGTCGAACGCCCCCACCCGCGTGTTCTCCGAGACGCGGGGCGCCTCGCCCTGGAACACCTCCACGAGGAGCCGCTCCTGCTGGGGCACCACGGTGTAGAACTCCTCTACCCTCACGGCGGGCAGCACCGTGTTGCGCCGAAGCACTGGGGCGAAGGTGTCCGGCTCGGCCCCCAGCCGATCCTCCTCTCCGATGACGCGCATGCCCAGGCTGTGGGCGGCCACGTCCACGAGGATGCGCTCCACGGGCTCACCGGTGAGCAGGCCCGCCTGGATGGCCGCGCCCAACCCCACCGCCAGATCCGGATCCACCTCCTCGTGGATGTCCACCCCGAAGGCCTCCTCGAGCAGCGCGCGCACTCGGGGGATCCGGGTCGAGCCTCCCACCAGGCACACCCGCGAGAGGGCCTGTCCCTCCAACCGCGCGTCCTCGATCGCCCGGCGCGCCAGGGCCACGGTGGACTCGAGCAGTGGCTCGATGAGCTCTTCGAAGGTGCGCCGCCGCACCTCCAGATCGAGGTGGATGGGCTTGCCCTCCACTCTCGTGAGGAACTCCTCGCGCACGCGCACGGCGATGTCCGCGGAGAGGCGGATCTTCGTCTCCTCCGCCAGCCGGCGCAGGCGCGCCATGGCCCGAATGTCCTCGCGTGGATCCACGCCCTGGCTGGCCTTGAGCTCATCCAGGAAGAGCTGCAGCAGCTTGTCATCGAAGTCATCGCCGCCCAGGTGGGTGTTCCCCGCGGTGGCGCGGACCTCGCGCACCCCATGGAACACCTCGAGCACCGACACGTCGAAGGTGCCTCCCCCCAGATCGTAGACGAGGAGGATCTCGGGCTCGGCCGTGCTGGGGGCCTCCGGGGCAAGGATCCGCTCATACACGAGCGAGGCGCTGGTGGGCTCGTTGAGCAAGCGCAGCACGTGCAGCCCCGCGCGCTCGCCGGCCTCCAGGGTCGCGCGGCGCTGGGCGTCGTCGAAGTAGGCGGGCACGGTGATGACCACGTCCCGCACGGGCTCTCCCGTGGCGCGCTCGGCGCCGTGCTTGAGCGCGGACAGGATGTCGGCGGAGACCTGCTCGGGAGTCAGCTCGCGCCCAGCGAGCGCGTAGCGGTGGGAGGTCCCCATCTTGCGCTTCACCGAGCGGACGCACCGCTCGGGCATCTGAAGCTCGAGGTTGCGCGCCTCGCGCCCCACCACGGCGCCCCCGTCCGTGTAGAGCACCACCGAGGGCACGATGGGGCTGCCCTCGATGGGTAGCGCCACCGGACGGCCCTCGACGAGGTGGGCGATGACAGAGTTGGTGGTGCCCAGATCGATCCCAAAAGCGCGACTCATGGTTGATTCCTCACGGTGATGGCCTCCCCTTCGCGGACCAGGTGCTCGCCGCAGAGGACGGCAGCGCGGACCACGCGGGAGATGGCTCCCTCGGGCAGGCTCGGATGGGACTGCGTGCCCACGACGCGAAACAGGCGCCCGTCGGGCGGATGCCCCAGCGGCGCCAGGCGCGTGAGCCCCGCGTGGGCCAGGAAGCGGTCGATACGGTCTGTCACCCCCACGAGGCCTGGCGCGAGCGCCAGGTCCGCCATGTGGGCGGCCTCTTCCAGCAGATCCCGCGCGTCCAACAGTTCGTCCCAGGACAGCTCCGTCCTCCAGGACACACCGGACGCGGCCCCCTGCTGAGAGGAGAGCGTGCCCCTCCACTCGGCGAGCCCCCCTTCCAACTTGCGCTCCAGATCCTCGACTTGAAGGCTCAGCCGGGCCTGGGCGCGGGAGGACTTCCGCACGGCCTCGAGCAGCTCGGTCGCCCAGGCGGGAGGTGACTCAGACGGGAGGGTCTCCCCAGGGAGACTGGGAGAAGGCGGGCGTGCCGCGAAGAGACGACGGAACCACAGGAACATGCCCCTCCACTAACACAGGGGCTGACACGATGTAACCTGATAAGTAGGCAAGTGTTCACCCTACCTGATAGACCCGGTGGGTCATACCGAGTCCCAGGTCAGCTGCCTCCACCCGAGGGAGGCTCCACAGCCCCCTGCTCGCTGTCCGGGTGGACATGCGCGCCTCCGCCCCCCGCGCTCGGGGCACCTCAGGGGACACGCCCACACTGAAGGAAGCGCGCACCTAGATTGCCTGCAGGAGGTGCGTGATGCGGCTCTGTGGAGTTGTGCCCCCCTGGGTGCTTGCGGCCACCCTGCTCTTCGCAACGTCGGGCACCGGTCAGCCCGAGCAGGCCTCGGCGCCGCTCTCCTGCTTCGTGATGCTCCAGCAGAGCGGGGAGGTGGATGACAACCTGGCCACCCAGCTCTGCCAGGGAGCTCAATCCACCGCGCCCGCCCAGTGCTTCCTGCTGATCGAGCAAGCGGGCGACCTGTCACTGCCCCAGGCCGTCCAGCTCTGCCAGTACGCCAGCCCCTCGGACGACCCGGCCGGCTGCTACCTCCAGGCGAGGGACCAGACCTTCCTGGAGCCCTCGCGCATCATCCGACTCTGCCAACCCGCCGTGAGCTTGTACTGCCCCCGCGGCCTCTGAGCGCTACGGCTGCGTCGGCGGCGGGTTGTAGGTGATCTGCAGCACCTCCCCCGTGCTCATGTTCGTGTCTTCCATGTACGCGGCCATCTCCGCGGAGCTCACCTCGATGGGCTGCGTCGCCATGGGATCCAGCACGAGGAAGCTGTCCGTCTCCGGGTTGTAGCCCACCACCGACACGAAGTGTCCGCCGTCGAAGACTTCGCCGCCCCGGTACTGCTCGTCCATCCCAGCCCGCTCCCCCCAGCCCGTGTCCGGGTTGCCTCCCACCACGAAGGCGACGTTGCTCTCTCCGTTCATGAAGGCCAGCCGCATCTTCGCCACGTCCGACTCTCGCGAGCCGTTCCACTCGTTCTCCCATACCTCCACCTGGACGCCCGCCGCCTGCATCTCCGGCGTGTTGAGCGCCCGGAAGATCCCCGGGGCCTTGCTTTCATCCGTGTCCACGCTCCCAGGCTGCCCCGCCTCGCGCAGCCGCAGGGTGGACTCGAAGCCGCCTCCCGGCTCGATCCCCTCCAGGCTCCAGCCCTCCACCCCCAGGTAGCTCAGGCTCATGTTCGCGGACGCGTAGCCACAGTTCTGGTTGCCGTCCCCATCGTTGTCCCCCTCCATCTGGTTGATGTGGTGGTTGGCCGCCTCCGCCTGCACCGCCGCGTAGTCCGGTGGAGGGAACATGTCGTTGCCCTCCGCGTTCAGGATGCGGATCCCACCGTTCTGATCCATCACCACGCTGCCGTTGTCGAACGTCTGCACCGTTGAGCCATCCGGCTGCGTGATCGCGGCCGACGTGGGCAGCCCGAGCTGCTCGCCATAGAAGCGGGCCGCCTCCTGGATGAGCGGCTGTGCGAGCGTCGCCTCACCATTCGGAGCGTACCGGCCATCCGTCATCGGCGGGCCAAAGCCCGCCCGGGGCCGGGGGTTCATCATCGCGTCCAGCGTGGCGTTGTCCACGATGCCCGTCACCTCCAGCCCGTTGTCGCGCTGGAACTGCTCGACGGCCGCTCGCGTCTCCGTGCCGTAGGTGCCGTGGTCCCGCCCTGCCATGTCCATGTAGCCCAGGCGATCCAGGAAGCGCTGGACGATCTCCACGCCATGGGGCGCGCTGTTCTCCGGCCCCACCGGATCCTGCGTCTGCCCCTCCACCCCGATGTTGATGTCTCGCAGCGACCTGGCGAAGGGCTCTCCCCCAGGCCCCCAGGGGAAGCGGGTGAACAGCGTCCCCTCCTGCGCCCGCTGCTGCACGTTCGTGGCGAAGGTGTCCACCGCCTGCCGCACCGTGTTCGCCACGTTCTGCACCGTCCGGACAGGATCTCCCCCGTTCCGAACCAGCGCGTTGACTCCCATGCGGATGAGCGACGGAATGATCGAGTTCCCCACAGGGCCCCCTTGGGTATCGGCCCTCGAGCGGAGCCGGTTGGAAGCCCCCATCATTCCCGGCCGGCCGCAAGTTTTCACGTACCGTATGGGTCTCCCAGACTGCGGCAAACCCCTCAGGCAAGGAGCCTCGCCCGCACGAAAGGCCCGCCAAGGCTGGCGGCAGGTGCTATCACTCCGACGCCATGTCCCAGTCTCCTGCCCCGCTGTTCGCCACGGTCCCCAACGAGATCGACTTCCCCGCTGACGAGCGCCGCATCCTCGCCTTCTGGAAGGAGCGACGGATCTTCGAGCAGACGCTCCAGGGCCGGGATCAGGCCCCCACCTTCGTCTTCTACGAGGGCCCGCCCACCGCCAACGGCCTGCCCCACAACGGGCACGTCCTCACCCGCGTCATCAAGGACCTGTTCCCCCGCTACAAGACGATGCGCGGCTTCCGCGTCCCCCGCAAGGCGGGCTGGGACACCCACGGCCTGCCCGTGGAGGTGGAGGTGGAGAAGGAGCTGCGCATCCACGGCAAGGCCGAGATCGAGCGCTACGGCGTCGAGCCCTTCACCCAGCGCTGCATCGAGTCCGTCTTCCGCTACACCAACGAGTGGGAGCGCCTCACCGAGCGCATCGGCTTCTGGGTGGACCTGCCCGAAGCCTACGTCACCTATCACCGGAGCTACGTGGAGAGCGTCTGGTGGGCCCTGGCCGAGCTGTTCCGCAAGGGCCTGCTCTACCGCGGCCACAAGATCGTCTGGTGGTGGCCCCAGGGCGGCACCGC
>JAFGNZ010000078.1 GCA_016926755.1 Myxococcaceae bacterium
ATGGACTCGCGCACGCGCTTGCGCGTCATCTCCACCAGGCCCAGCTCGGAGATGCGCAGCACGTTCGTCTTGGCCTTGTCGCGCCCCAGCGCCTCCTGCAGGGACTTGAAGACCTTGTCGCGGTTCTGCGCCTTCTCCATGTCGATGAAGTCGCAGATGATGATGCCGCCGATGTTGCGCAGCCGGAGCTGGTAGACGATCTCCTTGGCCGCCTCGACGTTGATCTTGGTGATCGTCTCCTCCAGGCTCTTCTTGCCGACGTAGCGCCCGGAGTTCACGTCGATGGCGGTGAGCGCCTCGGCCTGGTCGATGATCAGGTAGCCGCCGCTCTTGAGCCACACCTTGCGCTGGGTGGCGCGGTGCATCTCCTGTTCAATGCCGTAGGCGTCGAAGACGGGCTCGTCGCCCTCGTGGAGCACCACGCGATCCTTGAGGGCGGGATCCTGCGCGGTGACGAAGGCGAGGATGCGCTCGTACTCCTCGCGCTCGTCCACGACGAGCTTCTCCACGTCATGGGCGAACAGATCCCGGGTGGCGCGCAGGATGAGGTCCAGGTCCCCGTGGAGCAGGCCAGGGCCGCCGCGCTTCTCGTTGCGGCGCACCACCTGGTTCCACACCTCGATGAGGAAGCGGATGTCGCTCTCGAGCTTCTCCTGCGGGACGTTCTCCGCGACGGTGCGGACGATGAAGCCCGTCCCGGGCGGGCGCAGCCGGTCGACGATCTCGCGCAGCCGCTTGCGCTCCTTCTCGTTGGAGATGCGGCGGCTGATGCCCACGTGGTCCACCGTGGGCATGAACACCAGGTGGCGGCCGGGGATGGAGATGTGCGAGGTGAGGCGGGCGCCCTTGGTGCCGATGGGATCCTTGGAGATCTGGACCACCACCTCCTGGCCCACCTTGAGCAGATCCTCGATGCGCGAGCTCTTGCGCGCCTTGGACTTCTCTTCCTTCTCGCGGCGCTGCTGCTCCTCGCGCTGGCGCCGGGCCTTGTCCTTGTCGCGCTGCTCGCGCTCCTTCTCCCGCTCACGGTGGCGGGCCTCGCGGGCGTCCCGGCCCTCGCGCGGCGCGCGGCGCTCACCGGTGGTCACCTCCGCGCGGGGAGCCTCGGCGGTCGCCTCGGCCGGAGGAGGCGGGGGGATGAGCTCGCTCAGCGCGGTGGCCGCGTGCGGAGGAGGCTCGGGCTGGAGCTCGCCGGCGGGAGCGGCCTCGGTCGCGAACGTCGCGGGGGCGGCCTCGGGAGAGACAGGGGCCGTGGTCTCGGGAGCGGCCGCCACGGGAGCGCTCTCGGCAGGCGGGGGCGGAGGGACAGGCTCCACGGCGGGCTCGGCCGGAGCGGCGGAGGCCTCCGGGCTCTCCTCCGGAGGCAGGGGCATCACGGCCGCCGCGGCGATGGCGCCCGAGTCCATGGGCGGAACGGCCGTGCCGCTCGGGGGGGTGGCCTCGGCGGTGGGGGCGGGCTCCACGGGAGCGGGCTGCTCGTCTGCGGCGGTGACGGGCTCACCCTGGGGTGGGGCCAGCTCGCCGGGGGGCAGCTCCTGCACCTCCAGCTCCACGTCCGCGGGGCTCACTTCCCCATGGCCCAAGCCGGCCTCGGCGGCCTCGGCCTCGGACTCCGAGGGGACGTCCGGGAAGTCTTCGTGCTCGCCCTCGGTCAGCTCGAACTGGGCGCGAGCGAAGTCCGGGTCGTAGACGACGTCACTGACGTAGAGGAAGGCGGCCTTCTCGAGCCCGATGTCCACGAAGGCCGCCTGCATGCCCGGGAGCACCCGGACGACGCGACCTTTGTAGATGTTGCCGACGACTCCCTTGTCCTTCTTACGCTCGAGATAGAACTCCGCGATGTGCCCGCCCTCGACGAGGGCGACACGGGTCTCCCGACCCGCGGCATTGATGACGAGGATGCTGCCCATAGGCGAATCCTGGACGCGCGCGCGGACGGGCGTGCCCCACCGGACGGGAGGCGACGAGGCCTCGCGCTTCCACGCGCGCTAAGAGGGGAGAGGGGGCCCATGAGCCTCCTCCCGCATGGGCGGACCAGGGTTCGGCTCGCGTCTCGCGGGTGGGGGTTGAGGGGGACACCGCCTGCTCCTCCGAGTTCATGGCGCCTCGCGACCACCGGCACCGTACCGGGCGAGGCCTTTGTTCTGAGCGTTCAGGGTGTCGCCGCTCGCGCGGGCTGTCCGCTCCTGCCCTTCACACCCGGTCGGAGCCCATCCGCGGGCGCCTTGGGGGGACGACAGGAGACATCGGTGCAGCCGGCGCGCCCGGAGAGCCCGAGAACGCAACCCGTCTCAAAAATCACCTGGACTTCCAACGCCCCACCAACGCGGAGCGTCACACAACCGTCCAGAAACACATGGAGTTTTTCACGCCTTCTAAGGCCCTGTAAAGCCGAGAAGTGTCGATTGTCAGCCCAACGCCGCAGGTCGTTCCTGGCTTCCCGGGTTTCAGGCCTGGGCAGTAGGCGCTTGCTTGCGTGAGCCCGGCTTGTCGATGCGGCCGCGCGGCCGGCGCACCAGCCGCAGGCCTGTCCACGTCTGGTCGATGAGGCAGATCTTGTTGTCCACCAAGCCAATGTCGAGCGCGGCGTGGCGGACGAAGTCCTCGGACAGCGAGCTCTTCACGCCCTCGCCGCTGGGCCAGCAGACCCAGATGCCGCCGGTGAGCGCCATGGCGCGCGAGAGGGCAGGCAGGCGCTGGACCAGCTCGTGGGCGTCCGAGGTGAAGAAGAGGATGACGTCCAGCCCGGACTGGGCGGTGATGAGGAACTCCACGCCGTCCGGCAGGGGGTTGAGGCGCTGGACGAAGCCGCGCGGGGGGTTGATGACGGAGACCTTCGAGCCGGCCTTGATGCCCAGCATCGCGGGCAACGAGCCCATCGCGTACGGCGTCATGAGGAGCGCTCCACGGAGAAGGTGCTGAACTCGCCGGTGGGCCCGCCGTCCGAGCGCTCGACGTCCGTCACGCGCGCGGCCTGCGGGCCCCGGTGGCACCAGCGGATGAAGTCCTCGAGGGCGGCGGGCGCGCCCTCGGCGACGGCCTCCACGGAGCCGTCCTCTCTGTTACGCACCCAGCCGGTGAGGCCCAGGCGGCAGGCCTCGAAGCGGGCGCTCTCCCGGAAGAAGACGCCCTGCACCTTGCCGCGTATTCGCAGGCTCACCCGCTGGGTGCCCATCATCCCGCCTCCTCAGCTCCGGGCTTCGCCCTGCAGGAGCTTCAGGAACTGCTGCTCGTCCAGGATCCTTACTCCGAGTTCCTGGGCCTTCTTCAGCTTGCTGCCGGCATCCTCGCCCGCCACCACGAAATCGGTCTTGCGCGAGACACTTCCGGCCACCTTGCCCCCTCGGCGTTCAATCTCCTCCTTGGCCTGCTCGCGCGACATGCCGGACATGCCGCCGGTGAGCACGACCGTCTTGCCAGCGAAGGGGCCGCCGGTGGCCACCTGGGGTGGGGCGGGGGTGACGCCGGCGGCCAGCAGCGCGTCAATGGCGGCGCGGTTCTGCGGCTCCTGGAAGAAGGCGTAGAGGACCTGGGCCATGGTGGGCCCCACGTCCTTGACGCGGGTGATGGCCCCGATGTCCGCGGTGTAGAGCTGGCGCACGTCCGGGAAGGCCTCGGCCAGGGCCTTGGCGGTGGCCTCGCCCACGTGGCGGATGCCCAGCGCGTAGAGGAAGCGGCGCTGGGTGGTCTGCTTCGAGCGATCGATGGCGGCCAGCAGGTTCTCCGCGCTCTTCTCGCCCATGCGCTCCAGGCCCAGCAGCTTCTCCGCGTCCAGCGCGTACAGGTCCGCGAACGTCTTCACCAGGCCGCTGGAGACGAGCTGCGAGGCCAGCTTGTCGCCCATGCCGTCGATGTCCATCGCGGTGCGCGAGGCGAAGTGGCGGATCTTCTCCACCAGCTGCGCGGGGCACGAGGCGCCGGTGCAGCGGATGATGGCGCCCTCCTCATCCTTGGCCGTCTTGGCGCCGCACACCGGGCAGCTCTTGGGGAACTCGTAGGGCCGGGCGTGAGCGGGGCGCTTGGAGGCCACCACGGAGACGATCTCGGGGATGACGTCCCCGGCGCGGCGGACGAAGACGGTGTCGCCCTGGCGCACGTCCTTGCGGCGCAGCTCGTCCTCGTTGTGCAGGGTGGCGCGAGACACGGTGACGCCGCCCACCTTGACGGGCTTGAGGTGGGCCACGGGGGTGAGGGCGCCGGTGCGGCCCACCTGTACCTCGATGGCCTCCACCCGCGTGGACTCCTCCTCCGGCGGGAACTTGTAGGCCACGGCCCAGCGCGGGCTCTTGGAGACCTGCCCGAGCCGCAGGCGCAGATCCTCCTCGTCCACCTTCACCACCATGCCGTCCACCTCGAACGGCAGCGCGTGGCGGCCCTTCTGCGAGGCCTCGTACTCCTTGCGCACGCCCTCCAGGCCTCTGGCGTGCACGTGCCGGTTCACCGGCAGCCCGAGCGTCTTGAGGTACTCCAGCTTCTCGGTGTGCGTCTTGAAGGGGGGCACGCCCTCGGTGGGCACGTACTCGTAGAGGTAGATGGAGAGCGGGCGCGAGGCGGTGATCTTCGGATCCAGCTGGCGCAGGCTGCCGGCCGCGGCGTTGCGCGGGTTGGCGAAGAGCGGCTCGCCCTCCTCCTCGCGCTTCTCGTTGAGCTTCCTGAAGTCCTCCTTGCGGATGAACACCTCGCCGCGCACCTCCAGGTGCGGGGGCACCTTCACGCCATCCTGGGGGAAGAGCTCCAGGGGCAGGCTGCGCACGGTGCGCAGGTTGCCCGTCACGTCCTCGCCGGTGGTGCCGTCCCCGCGCGTGGCGCCCTGGACGAAGGCGCCCTGCTCGTAGCGCAGGGTGATGGCCAGCCCGTCCAGCTTGGGCTCGCAGACGTACATCACCTCGGACACGCCCGCCTGCTTGCGGATGCGCTCGTCGAAGTCGGAGAGCTCCTCGTCATTGAAGACGTTGGCCAGCGAGAGCATGGGCGCCCGGTGGACGACCTTCTCGAACTTCTCGGCCGCCTCGCCGCCCACGCGCTGGGTGGGCGAGTCCGGCGTGGCCAGCTGGGGGAACTTCGCCTCCAGCTCCTGCAACTCCCGCATGAGCCGGTCGTATTGCGCGTCGCTGACCTCTGGGGAGTCCAGGACGTAGTAGCGGTAGTTGTGGTGGGCCAGCTCCTGGCGGAGCTCGCGCGCGCGTTTCTCGGCGGTCTTCAAATCCACGTCTGCAGCCTCACTCGTCCCCATGCCAATGGGGCGCGAGAATGGCGATCTTCCCCGGCGGGGCGCAAGCCGTGGGCGCGGGGGGCGGGCGCACGGGAGGCGCCAGGGCGTGGTGCGGCGCAGGACGTGGAAGGTGGGCAGGAACGGCTCTTGCCCTGTGGGCGCGCAGGCCAGCATCCCGGCTCTCATAGCACGGAACCGGCCTACCCATGAAGTTGGCCCTACACCGCGGCGAGGCGAGCGGCCTGGTGGAAGAGTTGGCAGAGGGTGAAGTCCAGCGCGGGGAGCCGGGGGTCGCTGCTGGGGGCCTGGAGCAGGTGGTGGGCACGAAGGAAGGGCAGCCAGGCGCGCGTGCCCACCACGACGGCGCTCTCGAGCAGGGAGTTGCGAGG
>JAFGNZ010000002.1 GCA_016926755.1 Myxococcaceae bacterium
CGGGACGCGAATGAGGACCTCCGAAGCCTCGTCGGCCGGACCGGTTTCGCTTGCCCACTGTTCGGGAATGTCGGGGGTTTTGGGCCCAAAAAGTCCCGACATTCCCGAACAGTCATGCACGCGGGGCCGCCGTGCGTGCCAGACCCTGCGGGCTCTTGCCGGGAGTTGGCTCGACTCCTCTGCAAACGGCCCTGCTCGGGAGTCAAGTCAATACGCCTGCCTGCCTGCTCCTGCTCAACACCCTCTGAATCTGACGCGGGGTGCCACCGTGGCGCGCGCCACCGGGCCGAGCTGGCGCTGTCCGACGCGCGCGCCACCGGGCCGAGCTGGGGAGGGGCAGGTGGAGGAGCGCGGGTGGGCGTACCGGCGCAGGCAGCCGGAGGGGACGGTGCTGGACGAGGCGGTGGAGGCAGGCGAGCTGGGACGCGGCCTGCCCCGGTACGCCTGTCCCCCTATGCGTGCCAGGTGACGATGTAGGTACAGCTGTTGCCGCCGCGCTTGCGGCATGGCTGGGTGTCGTCGTGCTCCGTGCGGGAGAAGGGCTCGAAGCGCCGGGCCATGGCCTGGATGAGCCCGTTGTCGAAGGCGCAGGGGTACGGGTTCTCGCAGACGGAGAGGATCTTCTTCTCCCCGGGCACCCGGGTGTAGCCGTAGTGGCCAATGCCCTCCCGCATGCGCCCGGTGGCCGGATCGAACAGCGGCTGGCCCTGCCTGCGGTGGTTGATGTGGTACGCGATGTCGATGGACTGGATGGCGGCGTGGATGTCCTGGATGCTGTCCGGGAAGATGGCGTTGCGCGGAATGGCCTTGCCGATCTCGAGCAGCACGGTGTCCCCGAGCTGCGTGGCGATCTGCTCGAAGGCCCGGAGCCAGGCTCGCTGCGAGTACCACGCCTTGGGGTCCACCACCGCGACGCCCTGCTTGTCCGCAGTGCCGATCCCCTCCTTGAGGAGGTAGGTGCTCGCGAGCACCGAGAAGGCCTTGAAGCCATCCACGATGGCCCAGACCGTCTGGCCATTGACCTCGATGCCCTCCGCGAATGGGACGAACTGCATGTCACCTCTCGACAGGGACCGGAGTACCGGCCGTGGCTCCGCAGGTCCAGTCGACGAACAGTCTACCACTGCCGCCCTGGACGCTCATAGGACCCGGCCGGCATGGGCCCCGCCCTCAACGCTCCTCGGGCTCGGGCGCCTCTGGCCCGGCGGGACAGCTCCGCCAGGCTGGGCAGATCCTCCGGCGGATGGATCCGCGTCAAGTGCCATGTCTGCCCTGTCGAGAGAATCTCCGAGCTGCGAGGAGTTCAGGTCATGCTGGACTGCTCCCGAGCCAACCGAACGGTGCGAAGAGCACGCTGGCCGCGGAGTGGCGCTTGGCAGGGCATGGCGCAGGGGCCTGGGAGCGCGGCCTCGCATCCTCCGGAAGCTCTGGGACACCAGGCGCGCGTCTACCGGACTCGGACGGAATCAATCGCGGACGGTGAAGGTGGTGATTGACGTGAGCCCTGCCTCCGGGCTCACAGCCGCAGGCGGTAGCCCAGGCTCGCGGCGAGCAGGCCTCCCACGTTCACCTTGCCGGTGGTGAGGAAGCCCACCCGGGTGAAGTGGTAGTGCGCCTCCAGGAAGAGGCCCCCGGGCCCCAGGCGCAGCTCGGCGCCGCCGAGGAGCTGGAAGCCCACGGTGCCCTCCTTCTCCACCGTGTTGGCGCCAAAGGCCTGCGCGGTGGCCTGGTGCAGATAGAGGCCCGGGCCCGCGCCCGCATACGGGGTGATGGAGCCGAGCGCCCCCTCGAAGCGATACACCGCCGAGAGCAGGATGGCGATCTCCCGCTCGGTGAGCTGGTACTGCTGCTCGCCCAGGGTGAGCTGGGGATCGCTGAGCGCTCCGGACACCTTCGGCTGGTGGAAGTTGCCCTCCACCACGATGGCCAGGCGTCGGCCGAGCAGCGGGGTGACGTAGCCCGCCTCCAGGGCGAGGTAGGGCGCTCCCGCGAGCGGCGTGGTGCTCTTGAAGAAGCCGATCTTGGGCGCCAGCAGGATGCTGTCTCCCTCGGGCGGGGGCTCGGCCGGAGCCGGCGCCTGGGCGAGGACGAGG
Organism: Myxococcaceae bacterium; assembly: GCA_016926755.1. Lineage (GTDB taxonomy): Bacteria > Myxococcota > Myxococcia > Myxococcales > Myxococcaceae > Hyalangium. The sequence goes on from JAFGNZ010000002.1 coordinate 2,094, forward strand.
AGCGCGAGGACAGGAAGGGCAGTCATGGCGGGGTGTCTCCCTAGAAGAAGATGCGCTCGGTGGTGGCGACAGGCGTCCCGGTGCCGTTGTCATTGGGCAGGCCGCCGGAGACGTAGACGTAGGCACGGAACTGGGCGGTGCCGGAGAGGTAGCGCGGGCCTCCCGCCGTGTACTTGAACGCTCCGCTGTTCAAGCCTCGGGTGAAGCTGGCGTCACTCGTGCACTGTGTCGGGCTTCCATTGGCGGCCGGGCAGAGGACGTCCGAGTTGAGCTTGAAGACCGTGTTGCCCGCGCTGCCAGACTGGAAGAGGTAGTTGGCGATGACCTTCGCCCAACCCCCGTGGGTGCCGGTCTTGTAGTCGATGGGGGTGAAGCTCGCCGTGAGGTCTCCCGTGGCATCCCGCACCTTGGCGACCTCGATGACGTTGCTGGTCAGGATCGCCGTTGGCCCCCGGTCGCCGCCCACCGCGACGAGCCACACGTCCTGCCGGTTGTCTGGATCGGGCGAGGAGAAGGAATTGGGAGCCGTCGCGGCGCTGGCCACCGCGAGCGAGAACCGCTGGCGCTGCATGGTGAACGCGCCCAGCCCGTTGGTCGAGAAGGCGGTCGGGGTCGTGCTCGTGTTGAAGGTGTAGCTGTCGGCGTTGAAGGTGGCGCGCTCGATGCTGTCGAGGGTGTCGCCGGCCGCGTTGGCGCCTCCGGCCACGTACACGGTGTCTCCCAGGAGCTGGGCGGCCGCGTTCGCGCGCTCCACCGTCAGCTGCTCGTCCAGGAGCACCCAGCGGCCGAGCGCACCCGGAGGCAGCGGCTGCGCGCCGTTCGCGTCGGGCGTCTTCGCGCCGGTGTCCAGGTATGACACCTGGGGCAGCGGCGAGCCGGCGCAGGCCGGAGTGGCCGGCGCGTCAACCTCTTCCAGCAGCCGCTCCGAGCCGGAGGGCTGGTTGGCGGCGACGGTGCGGTAGATGCGGTACTTCAGCGCGCCGGGGACACAGGTCCAGGTGAGGCGGGCCGCGTTGAGGGCGTCGTTGGCCTTCACCGGATACTCATCCGAGGGGAGTGTCTCGCCGCCAGGGTTCTCCGCGTCGTCCGGGCCGAGGAGGGCGGACACCCGGTAATACAAGGTGCCTGGGGGAAGGGTCGCCCCTTGCTCGGTCAGCCGCTCGGGCGGCGTGAGCGCGGGCGCCTCCGCGATCTTGAGCACCTGCGCGCGCAGCACCGTGGACACGGGCTTGAGGGTGCCCGTACCGTCCGGCGCCAGGCCGCCCATGACGAAGAGGTAGGAGGTGTCTCCCTTCACGGTGCGCACGATGGCGGTGTGGCCTCGCCGCGGCTCGGGAGCCGCCGCGCCCAGCTTCGAGCGATCGAGCGTGTAGAAGGAGCAGGCGTTGCCCGTGCAGGCGCCACCCACGTCACCGAAGAGCGTCACCGGCGCCACCTCGACGGAGTCCAGGGCGTCGGTGCCGTCGCTGGTGCCCCCCAGCGCGTACAGGAAGGGCTGGCCGAGGTCATCCGTGGCGACGACGAGCGGGAAGTCCGCGCGCGGCGTGACGAGCTGGGTGGTGATGGCGGGCCCCGCCGCTGGGTTGGCCGCCGGGTTGGTGACGGTGAGGCCCGAGTAGTTCGCGTACGCGGGATCCGCCGTGTTCTGCACGCGCACCACGAAGAGGCCCGCGACGAGCTGGAGGTCCGCGGTGGCGGCCACCTGGGTGCCCGTGGAGGTGTACTCGACGCACTGGGCGGCGGCCACGCTCCTGGGGACGAGCGCGCTCAGGCTCGTGGCGCTCGGCGTCCCCGTGGGCGGCAGATCGCAGGCCTCGATGTTTCCGTTGGCGAGCTGCTTCAGGAGCTGGACCTTCGCGTCCACCCCGAAGTTCGTCCCGGTCACCACCAGCGGGCTGGTGGGATCCGTCAGGCCGTTCGTGTCGATGGCCGACGGGGAGATGGACTCGATGCGGGGTGGCTCGTTCTGCAGCACGGTGAAGCCGCTGGCGGCCGGGATGGTGCCCAGCGCGCCGCTGGTGTCCACCACCTTGAGGGCATAGGGGCCGCCCGGGACGATGCCGGCGGGGCAGTCCTCCGCCGTCAATGGCAGCGCCGCGTTGCCCGAGCACGTGGGCACCACCGCGGTGAGGACGGAGGGCGAGACGAAGGCCACGCGGTTGAGGGGGATCTCCACCGTCTGCGAGGGATCCGCCTTCAGCGGGGCCACCAGGAACACCTCGGGCGAGCCGCCCGCGAAGGCCCGCTGATCACCCGCGGGCGCGTTGTAGATCGTGATGGGCTGGTTGCGCCGCTGCCACCCGAAGCTCGGCTCGATCGTCAGCAGCCCCAGCCGCGCGTAGTTGATGGTGAGGGCGTTGGTCAGCGTGAACGCGCAGCCCTCGGGGTTGGTGAGGGTGAGATCATAGGTGCCCTCGGGCGTGCCGGGCGGGATCTCCGTGAGCAGGCGCGTGGGGGACTCCACCGTCGTCGTGAAGAGCTCCACGTCCGGCGCGCCGGCGCGGGTCAGCACCAGCGTGGGGAAGGTGCCAGGCTGGAAGCCCGTGCCCTCGATGACGAGCGGGCTGGGATCGCTGAGGGAGAAGCCCTGGGGCGCCGTCACCCGTGTCAACGTGGGCGGAGGGACGACGATGAGGAGATCCGCCAGCTCGGCGGTGCCGCCGCCGGGGTTCTTCACTTCGATCGCATAGCTGCCCTCGGGCAGCTCCGCTGGGGGCGTGCTGTCTCGCGTGGGAATGTCCAGGAAGAGCAGCCCGGAGTCCCGGTAGAAGACGCGCTCCCGATCGAGCGTCAAGGTGGCTGGCCCCTTCAGCGTCACCTCGGGCATGCCCACCTTGGGCGCATCAGTGAGCACATCCAGGGGAATGGGGGTGAAGCGCTCTCCGAGGAGCTCGATGCGCCAGCCTTGTGCACCTCCCTGGGCGTTGCACACGCGTGCGGGGGTGATGTTGCGCTGGCGAGGATTGATGGCGCTGGTGAGCGCGGGAGTAGGGCCCTCGGTGCTGCGAGAGCAAGCGGCGAGAACAAGCAGGACTGCGACGCGGTGCAGGCGCAAGGGGATCCTCCGCATTTTCCCAAGAGACCTCTTGGTTTTTGAGACGGCCACATTCTCAGGGCTGAAGCTGCGCCTTGAGGCAGGGTGTGGCGCGTGCCATGTTCCTTATATGGCTGACACGCTGAAGCCGGACGTGGCCGTTTCAGGAAGAGTCGACCGTCGCCGGTTCCTCACGTGGGTGGTGGCTTCACCGACGTTGATGGTCGCGGCGCGATTGGGCCTCGACGTCCCTTCGGCCAGCGCGGCGGAAGCCAACGCGACAGGGGCGGGTGAGGCGGTGACGTCGAACGAGACCGCGCTCGATCTCTACATCGCCATCGGCTCGGATGGGCGTGTCCTCGCGACCTTGCCTCGTACCGAGATGGGCCAGGGCATCACCACGGGTGTGGCCATGCTCGTCGCCGAGGAGCTCGATGCCGGCCTCGGCTCGGTGGAGGTGCGCAGCGCCGACGCGGACCCGCGCTGGCTCATCCAGCTCACCGGGATGTCGTCGACGATGCGCTACCTCGCGGGGCCCCTTCGCGCCGCGGCGGCGGATGCGCGGGCGCGGCTGGTCACTGCCGCCGCGCACCGCTGGGGGGTGTCTGCCTCAAGTCTGAGCACCGCCAACGGCGAGGTGATCGCTCCCGACGGCCGCCGAGCCGGTTATGGCGAGCTCGCCCAGGACGCGGCGGGCGTCTGGCTGCCCGAGATCTCGTCGGAGCCGAAGGATCCGAGCGCCTATACGGTGGTCGGTCAGCCCACGGGGCGCGTCGATGCCCGTGACATCGTCACCGGGGCGGCGCGCTACACGCTCGACCTCAGCATTCCCGGGGCCGTGCCGGTCGTGGTGGCCCGGCCGCCCACGCTGCGGGGCTCGCTCCAGTCCTTCGACGCCTCGGCGGCGTCGGCGATGCCGGGCGTGGTGGGGGTGGTCCCCCTGCCCACGGGGGTGGCGGTCGCCGCCCAGACCTTCGCTCAGGCACTCGCCGCTCGCGATGCCTTGCGGATCTCCTGGACGCTCGGCCCGGCCAGCCAGCTCTCCGACGCGGACATCCGTATCAAGCTGCGTGATCAGATTGGCCCACGGCCCCTCGCGCCGCTGTTCACGCTCAAGACCCTCGAGGGACGCTTCGACTTCCCCTACCTCGCCCACGCGCCCATGGAGACGCAGAGCTGCGTTGCCAGCGTGGTGGGCAACCGCGCCGAGATCTGGTCCGGTGTCCAGGATCCGAAGTTCGCCCAACGTGAGGTCGCGGCGGCGCTCGGCTGGGCGCTCACGCCCCAGTGGGTCACGGTGCATCCCGTCCGGGCAGGTGGCGGGTTCGGTCGGAGGTTCTTCACCGAGGCCCCCGTGGAGGCCGCGCTCGCCTCGCGAGCGCTCGGGCGGCCGGTGAAGTTGATGTGGACCCGCAACGACGACATGCGTCACGGGCATTACCGGCCGGCGAGCCACCATCGGGTCCTCGCCTACATCGGCCCGTTCGGGACGATCCTCGGCTGGCACCACCGCGCCGCCATCCCCACCGTGGAGTTCCCCCACGGCTACGGGGATCTCGTCACCGCCATCTTCGGTGAGCTCCTGCCCGAGCTCACCAGCGCGCTCTTCTTCACGCTGACCCAGCACGTGCCCTACCATTTCGGGCTGGTGTCGCAGGAGCTGCGCGAGACCTCGATTCCGATCCCGACGGCCTCGTTCCGGTCCGTGTTCACCAGCCAGGTGGGAGTGGCCAACGAGATCTTCGTCGACCAGCTGGCCCGTGAGCTCGGGCGCGATCCGGTCGCGCTGAGGCGCTCTCAGCTCAAGTCGAATCGGCTCAAGGCCGTCCTGGACAAGGTGACGCTCGAGGGACAGTGGGGCAGGCCGCTGCCGCCCGGTGTCGCCCAGGGCGTCGCCGTCCTCGAGGAGTGGGACAGCGCCATCGCCCACCTCGTCGAGGTCGATGTCACCGGAGCGGAGCCCAAGGTGTTGCGCGTCGTGATCGCCGCCGATGTCGGCTTGCCGATCAACCCGAAGAGCGTCGAGGCCCAGCTCCAGGGCGCCGCGGTGGACGCGATGTCGACGACGCTGAGCGCGGGCCTCCACATCGACGCGGGCGCCGTGCGAGAGGGCAGCTTCGCCGACTACCGGTGGCTCCGGATGAAGCACATCCCCGCCGAGATCCGGGTCCACTTCGTCAGGTCGGATGATCGCATCGGCGGAGTGGGCGAGCTCGGCTATCCCAGCGCGGCCGCTGCCCTGGCCAACGCCCTTGCCAGGGCCACTGGCACCATGCCCACCCGCTTCCCGATCCTCGACGCAGGAGCCTGACCATGCCGGCCTATCACTTCACCCTCAACGGCGAGGCGGTATCCGTGGAGGTGGCGACGGACCTGCCACTGCTGTGGGTGCTGCGCGATGTGCTGGGCGTCACCGGCCCGAAGTATGGCTGTGGCGTGGGGGTGTGCGGAGCCTGCACCAGCCACCTCGACGGCCAGGCCTTCCGCCCCTGCATCCAGCCCGTCAGCGGAGTGGTGGGCCGTCAGGTGACGACCATCGAGGGGCTGGGAGGCGAGGGCCTCCATCCCGTGCAGCAGGCGTGGATCGCGGAGGACGTGGCCCAGTGCGGCTTCTGCCAACCCGGCCAGATCATGGCCGCGGTGGGGCTCCTGAGTCAGAACCCCAACCCATCCGACGCGGAGATCGACGCGGTCATGAGCGAGAACGTCTGCCGGTGCGGCACGTATGTCCGCATCCGGGCCGCCATCAAGCGTGCCGCGCAGGCGCTCCGGGACGCAGGCACCGGGGGCTAAGGTCGGAGTTCGTGAAGAAGGTGCAGGCATGAACCGCCCTCTGCTGCTGCTGGCCGTCTGCCAGGGCCTGTTTCTCACCAACAACGTCATCTTCGTTGCCATCAACGGCCTGGTGGGCCTGACCCTGGCGCCGCGGGGCTGGATGGCCACGCTGCCGCTGATGGGCTCCGTGGTCGGCGGCGCTCTGAGTACCGGCCTGGTCGCGCGCACGCAGACGCGCTACGGGCGTCAGGTCTCCTTCCAGATAGGCCTGGTCGTAGCGCTGCTGTCGGCCCTGCTGTGCGCCTGGGCGGCTTACAGCCGCAACTTCTGGCTCCTGGTGATGGCCACCGTGGTGGCCGGCTATTACGGCGCCAACGGCCAGCTCTACCTGTTCGCCGCCGCCGACCTGGCTGCGCCGGCCTTCCGCGAGAAAGCGGTCTCGCTGGTGCTGGCCGGCGGTCTGATCGGCGCGATCATCGGCCCGAACCTGGCCCGGTACTCCCGTGATCTGCTGGCCATCCCCTTCACCGGCGCCTATCTGGCGCTGGCCGTGGTGGCCGTGCTGGCCATGGGGCTGATGGCCTTCGTCCGCTTCCCGGCCGTGCCAGCCGCGCAAGAGAGCACGGCCGGCGGACGGCCCATGCTCGAGCTCGTGCGCCAGCCGATGTTCTTCGTCGCCGCTGTCGGCGCGGCGCTGAGCTTCGGCGTGATGAACCTGCTGATGGCGGCCACGCCGCTGGCCATGCAGGGGTGCGGCTTTCCCTTCGGCGATGTGGCGCAGGTGCTGCAGTGGCATGTGATCGGCATGTTCGCCCCGGGCTTCTTCACCGGCCACCTGATCAAGCGCTTTGGCACGCTGACCATCATGGGCGCAGGCGTGCTGCTGAATGCGCTGTGCATCGTGATCGCGGTGTCGGGCGTGGACCTGCGCCAGTTCCTGAGCGCGCTGTTCCTGCTCGGCGTGGGCTGGAACTTCCTCTTCACGGGCAGCACCACGCTGGCGCTGCAGGCCTATCGCCCCGAGGAAAAGGACCGCGCTCAGGCAGCGATCAACTTCAGCGTGTTCGCCGTGATGGCCTTCACCTCGTTTGCCTCGGGCGCGCTGGTCACCACCCAGGGCTGGAAGATGCTGAACTACGGCGCGCTGGTGCCAGTGGCGCTCACGGGGGCCGCGCTCCTGTGGCTCGCGTTGCGGCGGCAGGCGGCAGTGCGAACCTGAGCAGGCCCTGGCTCGAGAGCGAGGTGCGTCAGCGGCAATGTGGGCGCGGCGTGTACTTCGACGATCTCGACGGGAATCACCTCGAGTGCATCACCGCGCCATACGAGAAGGAATGATCGCGTCGCCCGGCACGCATGGCAGGGCCTGCGCTGGGGCTGCCAGCTCCCACGCTCACGGCGCGACGGTTGAGGACGGGGGCGGATACGACTTCCCCCAGCAGCTCGGCAGCCGGCCGGCACCACGCACCCGTAGGTCCATCCAACATCCTTGGCCCGCCGAGCGATTCTACGGCATGACCCGAGGTGGGAGCCCAGTGCGGTAGCTCTGCTCGCTGGGGGCTGTGCGGGGGGCGGCCCGAGCCTTTACAGCGAAGGGCCGTCCCTACCGCGACCCCTGCGGTTTCCTGGGCACGTGGATGCAAGGTACAATGGGCCATCATGCCTCGAGAAAGCCCCTGGTCACGATGCAGTGCCTTGGTGGCGCTGCTCGTTCTCGGCTGCTCGATCCCCCCGAGATTCTCCGTTGAAGACGCAGATTCCCCCTGCTCAACGAGGGAGACTCCATGAGACATAGAGTCCTCTTGGCGGCTGTCATCCTTTCGAGCTGCCTGCGCAACCCCGTTGGCGCTCCAGTTCCAGAGGAAGTAGAGGACAAATCCATCATCTTTCCGGAGTTCTCCGCCGAGTTCCCGGTTGTTATCGGTGAAAAGGAATCCCCATATGAGCTGGGTGGAGTGACACTCCGGGCCATCATGCTTGCTGCCAATGACTATATCCCTCCCAGCGCTCAGCGTAGGGAGTGTTGGCAGACGCAAGAAGCACAGAATTATCGTGTCATTCGCCGGAGAGATCTCATCTTCGTTGGAATCACTGTGAACCCCCATTACTGCAAGGAGAGCGTCATACCGCTCGACGACGGTATGAGATATGCCATCAGCATCGATGGCCGCATCCTTGGGCGCCTGGCCACGGGTGAGCCTGATGGCTCGCGGCTCCTTTCTTCGACGCGGGTGTAGGGAAAACCTCCGGCCAGCCGGTTCCTAAACACCTTGTAGGTGTCCTGAGTGGCCCAGGCCAGATTCCCCAGCAGTGGCGCAAGGACGGGGGGAGCCCCGCGAGCTTGGAGCCACAACCTCATCCGCTTCAGGCTCCCGATGGGGGACTCTCTGGAGATGGTGGCTCTCCCGCGGATGGTGGCGCCCGGCCTGGGCCAGGTTTGTAAGCGAGCGCTACCCTTTGGTGGAGGCCATCGGATCGCCGATGTGAGCCGCGCGCGACATAGCCCTCGTTTGCGGCCCATCAGATTCAGGTGGGGGCTCTCTCAAGATGGAGGCGGCGGGAATCGAACCCGCGTCAGGCGGTGCGAAACCTCTCGCAGAATCGCGCCCTTACCTCGTAACCGCCCGGAATGATTCGGAGCCGTTAGCCCTCCGCCTCCCTTCTCGTCCCGTCCTGTCCCAGCCCGTTCCGCAGGCTCCTGCGACATACGTGCAACATGGCGGAGGCCGAACCCTCGCGCCCACGGGGCACATGCGGCTTCTCCGTCCCGTGTGACTTTCGGCAACGACCTGAAGACGTGTACCTCGGCCCCCTGCGCGGGCCTTTGCTCCAGCCCGCCCGAGCCCGTGTCGTGCGGGGAGCAGCCTACGGCCATGCAGTCACCCTGCCGGCCAGGGCTGCAACGGCCGTAGCAACCCGGCCCGGTCCAGCAGTTCGTGGACACGAGCGGCCAGCGCGACGTGCTCCGGGTTGGAAGCGGTGAACCGCTCGGGAGTGAGAATGACGAGGGTGCCCTTGTCCTCCACCGGCTCGATGCGCACGGGAGCAGGCAGGGGAGGCACCGTGCCTCGCAGCCGCGAGAAGTACATCACCCAGCCTACGAAGGTATCCGGGAAGTCCCCCTTCGTGATCATCTCCTGGTGCGCATAGGAGGTGGCCACTCCCCACTCCGGCTCCCAGGCTAGGGTCATGGCGCGCAACACCTCGGTCATGACGGGAGCGGCCAGCATCCGCTCCGCATTGGGTCCTCGGGTGTGGGGCTCGAGTACACAGGAGGATGGGACCCGCAGCGAGGAGGACCCACAGGTCCCGCGAACACCGGACGCCTCTTGCAGGTTGTCACCTGCCCACAGCCAGAACGAGAAGTCATCAGCATTTCGCTTCTGCCTCTCTGCAAACAGCGCGAGGAAGTTTGCCGCGTCTGTCGTGAACTGGAGTTCGCGCGCTTCCTCGAAGGAGTCTGCTGTCTCATACCAGCGGGTCCACGCTGGGTCGCAGCGCCCCAGGAGGTGGAAGAACCGCTCCGCGCGTCGCGCGCAAGCCTCGGCGGATTCGGGCCGGGCGAGCCAGTAAGAGCCAACGTAGTAGGTTTCTCTCATCGCACGGCTACTCTTCACGGGGTCGGGGGGGAACATGAACGACCTCGATCTTTAGTTTGTTGAGCGCGAACATCTTCCTGACCAGGAATCGAACTCGCCGCTGGAGGAGAGGGCGCCGGGAAGCCGGGCTCAGCGCGCGTCCGCTGGGCTTGATATGGGCGGGGACTCTTCCGGCAGGGTGCGCCCAGCGGCGCGGCATCCGTGGGCGTGCTCCTGGCGGTGAGCGCTCACCGTCGGCACAGCACCGTCAGGGACTCGCGCTCGTCGATGAGCTCGAAGGCCGGAGCCTTCACGATGACCTCGCTCGTGTAGCGCACGCTGCCGGCTCCAGGACGTGGGCTCTCCTTCGTGTCGCGGCTGTCGTGCAGCGCCACCACGCCGCCCGGTGCCACCAGCGGACTCCAGCCCGTCCAGTCCGCCTGGAGCCCCTCGTAGCTGTGGTCCCCGTCGATGAAGATGAAGTCCACCGGCGCCAACCCCTGTGCCCGGTGGCGGTGCGCGGCCTCCTCGCCTGTCGTCCGGACCCAGACCACCCGCCCGTTGCGCACCGCCCCCACCTCCCGGTGCGCGATGAGGTACTGGACGCTGAACTTGAGCTGCCCCGGAGGGAACGGATCCACCGCGTACAGCGTGGCGCTCGGATCCATCACGCTCCGCAGCACCCGCGTCGTCACCCCGTGCCACACCCCGATCTCCACCAGCCGCTGCCTGCCCGCCGCGTGCTTCGCCAGGCACGCACGCTCCGCCGCCGACGTCTGTGTCCGCGCCTGCTCCAGACCGACGAGCCAGAGGCCGAAGTGGGTGATGACGCGCATGGGAGGGCTCCGTGGCGGTTTGCTGCCCTCGCCAGCCAGCGGCGCGAGCACGGGTATCCCTAGCATGGTTTCGGCGCGTCTTTTCGGAGCCGAGCGCTGGTGCCGAGCCCTCACGTGGCACGGGCTCCTCCCGGCAGCAGCCGCCTCAGCAGCGCCGGCGGCGAGCCCTTCAGCCCCAGCGCCGGCTTCTCCACCAGGTGCCACGACAGCGCCGCCAGCCCCACCACCACGGGCAGCGACACGGCCGCGTTCACCCACCACGCCACGCGGCCCCCCAGCAGCGCCGTGACGAGCTGCTGCACCGGGAACGCGTAGATATAGACGCCGTAAGAGAAGTCCCCGTACCGTGCGAAGTCCGCCAGCCGGCTCGGGAGGAAGGCCAGGTAGAGCACCAGGTAGGCCCCGCAGCTGCCCACCGCGTACCGGAAGCCCACGCCGAGCCGCGCCGTCACCACCAGCCCCGCCGCGCACCCCAGCGCCACCCAGGGGCTCATCCGCAGCCGATCCCTCAGCAGGTACAGCGCCATCCCCCCGCCAAAGTAGAGGTACAGCTCCGGCCACAGGTTCAGCCGCGGGCCCACGTATGGCACGAAGGGCACCACCGCCGCCGCCACCCAGCCGGCCAGGGCCACCTCGCGCCGCAGCAGCCCCACCGAGCCCAGCAGGGCCACCAGCAGGTAGAAGCCCACCTCGTAGACCAGCGTCCACAGCGAGCCGTTCACCGCGCCCGGGTACGCGTTGCCGGTGAACACCCCCGGCAGGTTCCACTGCGGCTGGTACAGCGTGAGGTTGCGCAGCAGGTACCGGTACGTCTCCGGGGAGAGGAGGTACGTGCCCAGCGGCAGCTCGGTGAGCGCGGGCCCCAGCAGGAACGCGCTCGCCAGCAGCACCACCGCCAGCCCCGGGAAGATGCGCAGCACCCGCGCCCACGTGTAGCGCGCCAGGTCCGCCGAGCGCTCTCGGCTCTGCGTGATGAGCAGCCCGCTGATGACCAGGAACACCGCCACGCACAGCCGGCCCAGCGTCGCCTGCCCTCGGGTGAAGTCCTCCAGCGGCTCTCGCGTCCCCAGGCCCTCGCCCAGCGGGAAGGCGTGCGAGAAGATCACCCCCGCCGCCGCCACGAACCGGATGAAGTCCAGGTTGTTGCGCCGGCCGTCCAGGCACTGCCGCAGCGTGGGGGAAGGGTTGGAGGACATATAAGGATGCGGGGAGGCCGCGCTGCATTCTGGACCGAGCCCCTTGTCGCTCAAAGCATCCAGGGAGCCGGCCCCTCGATGGAAGGTACGCCAACGGCAGACAGAAGCCCGGCCCTCCGTGCTATCCATCATCCCGGCGCTCTTCCACGGGGGCGGTGTGTCTGGCCCGCGAGTCCTTCTCGGCATCCACCATCTGCTCGATCCGAACCTGGGGGCCCCCGGCGTCACCCTCGCCCTGGGCCGTGCGCTCGTGGAGCTCGGCTGCGAGGTCTCCTACTTCGGCTTCGAGGAAGCCTTCCCTGGCGCCTCCAGGCTCTCCGCCTGGCACTCCGTGCGCTTCCCCTGGGCCCTGGCGGCGTGGCTCGCGCGCAACGCCGGGCGCTTCGACGTGCTGGACATCACCACCGGGGACGCCTGGCCCTGGATCCGCCTGGGCCGCCCGGGCGCCCGGCGCCGCCACGCCCTCATCACCCGCAGCCATGGCCTGGAGCACGTCGTCTCCGAGCAGCTCCGCGCCGATGTCCGCGCGGGCCGTGCGCGCCTGAGCTGGAAGTACCCGCTCTACCATGGGGGCTTCCGGCTCTGGGAGGTGCGCCAGTCCCTGCTCCTCGCGGATCACGTCGTGCTCCTCAACCCGCTGGACCGCGACTACGCGCGCGATCGCCTCGGCGTCCCCGCCGAGCGCATCTCCCTCATCCGCCACGGCCTGCCCGAGCCCTTCCGCGCGCTGCCGCCTCCGGAGCCCCCCGCCGAGGGCCCCGTGCGCCTGGCCTTCGTGGGCACGTGGATCCAGCGCAAGGGCCACGAGGACGTCGTCGCCGTGGCCCGCGCGCTGCACGAGCAGGGCGTGGCCTTCACGCTCTCCCTGCTGGGCACTGGCGTGGGGGAGGCCGAGGTGCTCGCGGCCTTCTCCGCTCCCGTGCGCGAGCGCCTCCACGTGGTGCCGCGCTACCGCCACGAGGAGCTGCCCGGCCTGCTCCGAGGGCACGAGGTGCTGCTCTTCCCCAGCCACGCCGAGGGCTATGGCATGGCGCTGGTGGAGGCCATGGCCTGTGGGCTCGCGCCCGTGGCGACACCCGTGGGCGTGGCCCCGGAGGTGGTGCGCGAGGGGGAGTCCGGTCGGCTGGTGCCCGTCGGTGACGTGCCCGGCTTCACCGCGGCTGTGCGCGCCTTCTCCGAGGACCGGGGGTGGCTGCTCCAGGTGCGGCGCGCTGCGCAGAATGCCGTACAGGGGATGACATGGAGGGACGCCGCGCTGCGGACCCTGAAGCTCTATGAGTCCGTGCTCCAGGCCCGGTGAGGGGGCGGGCGAGCGAGCCTTGGGGGTGGGGTGAATTTTCGGGACTCGACATTGACGCGCCACGCTGTGCGCCGCCACCATGGCGCCCGCTTCGGATGATCACCTTCCTCGTCACCTTCCTCGTCTCGTTGATGGGCGCCCTGGGGCTCACGCTCGTCGTGCGCAACCGGGCGCTGGCGTGGGGCTGGGTGGACCAGGCCAACTCCAGCCGCAAGGTGCACGCGCGCCCCATTCCCCGGCTGGGCGGCGTCGCGATCGTCGCCGGCTTCTTCGCGCCCCTGTGCGCCCTCTTCTTCGTCGACTCGGGAGTGGGCTCCCTCTTCCGCTCCCACCAGGAGCTCGTCTGGGGCCTGTTCTGCGGGGGGGCGGCCATCGCGGCGCTCGGGCTGTATGACGACCTGCAGGGCGCGGGCGCGCGGCTCAAGTTCTCCGTCCAGTTCACCGTGGCGCTCGCCCTGTACCTGTTCGACTTCCGGGTGGAGCTGATCGCCAACCCCTTTGGCCAGGCGATCTCCCTGGGGGCGCTGAGCCTGCCGTTCACGCTGCTGTGGATCGTCGGCGTCGTCAACGCGCTCAACCTCATTGACGGGCTGGATGGGCTGGCGGGCGGCGTGGCCTTCTTCGGCGTGGGCACCAACTTCATCCTCTCGCTGGTGCGTGGGGATGTCGTCATGTGCCTGCTGATGGCGGCGCTGGCGGGCGCCATCCTCGGGTTCCTCGTCTTCAACTTCAACCCGGCCTCCATCTTCATGGGGGACACCGGCAGCATGTTCCTGGGCTACGTGCTGGCCGCCGTCTCCCTGAAGACGTCCACCAAGAGCGGCACGGCGGTGGCCATGCTCGTGCCCGTGATGGCGCTGGGCCTGCCCATCATGGACACCCTGCTGGCGATGATCCGGCGCTCGCTGCTGGGCCGGCCCCTGTTCAGCGCGGACAAGGAGCACATCCACCACCGGCTCATGAGCCGTCTGGTGCTGAGCCACCGCTCCGCCGTGCTGGTGCTCTACGGCCTGTGCGGGCTGTTCACCGTCACGGCGCTGGGCCTCAACTTCGCCAACAGCGCCCAGAGCGCCATGCTCCTGGTGGGCATGGGCATCGTCATCTTCGTGCTCATGCGCAAGCTGGGCTACCTGGATCTGCGCCGGGCGGGCTCGGTCGGCGAGGTGCGCCGCAAGAACATCCGCCTGCGCTCGCTGGTGAAGGATCTCACGCGCGCCACGCGCGGCGCCCGCTCGCTCCAGGAGCTGTGGGATGGCGTGCGCCCGCTCGCCGAGGCGCTGGACGTGGCCCGCCTGGAGCTGCGCCTCCAGCACCAGCGGGACGGGCTCACCGATGGCGTCGTCTTCGAGGTGCTGCGCCCCGCGGGCTCCGCCCTGCCGCTGGAGGTGCGCATCGAGGTCAAGGATGAAGAGCTGCAGCTCGGGTGGCTCAGCCTGTCCTGGCGGGACGGGCGCGCGGAGATCAACCGCGACGAGGAGCTGGCCCTGGAGCTCGTCGCCGACGCCGTGGCCGAGCGCGCCGTCAGCCTCATGGCCCTGGCCGAGGCGGAGCCTGGCCGCGTCGTCTCGCTGAGGCGGTGAGGCGCGTGGGCGCGCGGGCGTTCCTGGCGCTGCTCCGGTCATGGCCGGAGGCTCCGGCGAGCCCGCCCCCGGTGGAGGAGGAGCCCCTCGTCCGCGCCGCCGCGCGCCACGGGCTGGCGGGCTTCACGGTGCATGCGCTGGAGCGGGCAGGGTGGAGGTTGGCGGAGCCCGCTCGCGAGGCCCTGCGCCGGGAGTCCCTGAGCAGCGCCGCGCGCGCCATCCGCGTCCACGCGCTCCTGCTGCGCTCGGTGGATGCGCTGGCGGCGGTGGGGGTGGTGCCCGTGGTGCTCAAGGGCTCGGCGCTGGCGCGGCGGCTGTACCCGGAGCCGTTCCACCGCGCCACAAGTGATGTGGATCTGCTCGTCGCTCGGGAGCAGGTGGAGGCGGCCGCGCGCGCGTTGGAAGGCCTGGGGCTGGCTCGAGCCCCGGAGCGGCCCGGGCACGGGGGAGCGCACTCGCACCACCGCGAGTTCCAGGGGAGGGCCGGGCTGGTGGAGCTGCACTTCCGCGCGCTGGTGGGGTACGGGCAGGCGCTGGAGGCGGACGCGCTGCTCGCCCACGCGCAAGAGGCCGAGCTGGAGGGCCGCCGCGTCCGCTACTTCCGGCCCGAGGATGAGCTGGTGTACCTGGCGCTCCACGCGAGCAACCACCTGCTCCAGCGCCTCGCGTGGCTGTTCGACTTGAAGTTGTTGATCCTCGCGCACCCGGGGCTGGGTTGGCGGCGGGTGGTGCAGGTGGCGCGCGAAACGGCCTTCTCGCACCTGGCGTGGTACGCGCTGGAGGCCGCGAGCCGGCTGATGGGAGCGTCGGTGCCACGGGAGGTGCTCGCGGAGCTGGCCCCGCCGCGCTGGCAGCGGGCGCTGGCCGCGAGGTTCTTCTCCGAGGAGCGGCTGCTGGAGGCGCGGCTCGTGGAGCACAAGGCCGAGTGGGTGGCCGCGAAGCTCCTGCTCGCGCCCCGCGCCCTGCCGATGGCCCGCTATGGCCTGTGGCGACTGGGCGAAGCCGTGCGAGCCCGGCTCCCGCTCAGGCGTCGATGAGCAGCAGCCGCCGGCGAGGCCCCTGCCGTTCCCCCGGCGCTGCCTGCGTGCGGGGCTCGGCGCGCTGCGGGGCCTGGGCCGCAGGGAGCACCAGCCGGAACACGCTGCCGCGCCCCAGCTCGCTCTCCACCTCGATTCTCCCCTGCATGGACTGGATGATGGACTGGCAGATGGCCAGCCCCAGGCCGGTGCCCTCTCCCGCGGGCTTGGTGGTGAAGAACGGATCGAAGATGCGCTGCCGCACCTCCGGGCTCATGCCCGGCCCGTTGTCCTCCACCTCGATCACCACCGAGCCCGGCTCAGCGCTCCGCGTGGCGATCCGCACGCGGTTGCGCGCCAGATCGTTCCGCGGAAAGGCCTGGAGGGCATTCACCAGCACGTTCACCAGCACCTGCCCCAGGCGCCCCTCGTTGCCGAGGATGGCGGGCACCGGCTCCAGCGCGCGCTCCAGCAGGGCGCGGTACTCCAGCTGCTTGCGCACCAGCCGCAGCGCCCCGTCGATGGCCTGGTGGACCTCCACCGGGCCGGTGCGGCTCTCGTCCGTGTGCGCGAAGCTCCTCACGTCCTGGACGATGGTCCGCACGCGGCGGATGCCCTCCTGCGTCTCCGCCAGCACCTGGCGCAGCTCGGCCAGCTCCTCGGTGGCCACCGCGGGCTGCGCGAGCGACTGCTGTAGGAAGGAGAGGTTGGAGCAGACATAGGCCAGCGGGTTGTTGATCTCGTGGACCACGCCCGCCGCCAGCGTGCCGATGGAGGACAGCCGGTCCGCCAGTCGCAGCTGCGTCTCCAGGCGCTTGCGATCCGTGATGTCGCGGAGGGCGGCGATGAGGAAGGAGCCGCCGCCGGGCTCCGTGAAGACGGCCTTCTTGCTGACGATCGTCCGGGGGTGGCCACCCTGGGGATGCTCGAAGATCCCCTCGATCTCCAGGGACTGGCCGGTGGCGAAGAGCTGCTCGTCCTGCTCCCGGAAGGCCTCCGCCTGGTGAGCGGGGAGGACATCACGGCCGGAGCGGCCGAGCAGCTCCCGCTCGCTCCTCCCCAGCAGGTCGCAGAAGGCGCGGTTGACCACCACCCACCGGTGCGCCCGATCCATGACGAAGAGCGGATCCGGCACCGCGTTCAGCGTGTTGCGCAGGAAGTCGCGCGTGCGCTCCAACTCCTCCTGCGCGCGGATGCGCTCCAGCTCCGCGCCCGCGCGCGCCGCGAAGGCTCCCAGCAGCGAAGACTCCAGCGCCTCCACCTCGAGCGGCTGGTGGTGCAGGATGGCCAGGAGCCCCAGGGCGTTGCCCTCCCCATTCTTCAGGGCAATCCCCAGGTACCCCCGCGCGCCCAGCCGGGTGAGCAGCCCGTTGCCGGGGAAGCGCTCCGCCACGCCATCCCCGCAGGAGTAGACGGACTCGCGGATCACCTCGTCGTCGGGCGTGCCCCGCAGCGGGTAGACGATGCCTCGCTGCAGGCTCCCGTTGTGGCAGAAGGCCAGCGTGCGGATCGAGCCCTGCTCCGGCAGCAGCTCTCCCACCATGACGCAGGAGGCGCGGAAGAGCTTCGACAGGTGCTCCACGAGGTTGCTGAAGAAGTCGTAGCCCAGCGCCGCCGTGGTGCTGTCCAGCAGCGCATGGAGCGCGGCCCGAACGGAGAGGCGCTCGGGCGAGGGCTCCTGGGCGGGCGGCGGGGCGGCGGCCTCCAGCGAGGCCAGGCGCCTGGAGAGGATCGTCAGCCGCGCCAGCCAGTCACCTCCCGGAGGCGCCGCGCACTCGTCTGCGCCGGCCTGGATCAGCGCGCGGACCTCCAAGGGGGCCCGCTCGGTCAACACCAGCAGGTGCGTGCGCGCCACATCGCGGCGGGAGTGAAGCTCGCGGCAGAGCCGCTCCACCTCCGCCAGCGAGCGCTCCGGGTCGCTCAGCACCACCAGGCCGTCCGGCAAGGGTTGAGGCAGCTCCGCGAGCTCGCGGGCATGCAGCCGCGGGCACCCCTCATGCATCCCCAGCTCCTGGAGGCCACGCTCGAGCTGCTCCCGGATGAGCTGGGAGGTGCCCAGCAAGGTCACGTGCATGTACGGTCTCTCGGGGGATGGGATGCGCCGGAAGTCTACAGGACCGCAGGACAGAGAAGCGGGAGCGGGCCTGCGCGGGCGCGGTCGACGAGATCGCCACGGGATCGGTTGTCGATGTGCTGACACTTGCCCCGCACCGCGCGCCTCCGGGGTGGCAGATCGCTCGCCTGCTACCATGTGGACGGACGGTGCGACCGGGGGGGCGCGCCCACACCCGGCCGAGGGGCGCGGGCGCCTTTTGACGCCGTCCCACCGCTCTGTTAGCTAGCGACCTCTTCTGTCTCCCGAGGCAAGGGCTCCATGATTCCGTTCAACAAACCGGTCCATCTGGGCACTGAGCTCTCCGCCATGGCCGAGGCCATCCTGAAGAACGGCCACGTGGCGGGAGGAGGACCCTTCGGCAAGCGGTGCGAGGCGATGCTCGAGAAGATGCTCGAGCTGCGCACGCTGCTCGTCACCTCCTGCACGCACGCGCTGGAGATGGCGGCGCTGCTGCTGGAGGTGGGGCCGGGCGACGAGTTCATCGTGCCCTCCTACACCTTCGTCTCCACCGCCAACGCCTTCGTGCTGCGCGGGGCGAAGCCCGTCTTCGCGGACGTGGACGCCCACGGCAACCTGGATCTGGCGCACGTGGAGCGGCTGCTGGGGCCGCGCACCAAGGCGGTGCTGGTGGTCCACTACGCCGGCAACTCCTGTGACATGGAGGCCCTGCTGAAGCTGTGCGGCCAGGTGCCGGTGGTGGAGGACGCGGCTCAGGCGCTGTCGGCCAGCTTCGACGGGCGCCCGCTGGGCACCTTCGGCGTGTGCTCCGCGTTCAGCTTCCACGAGACGAAGAACATCGGCTGCGGCGAGGGCGGCGCGCTCACCCTGAAGGATCCGAACCTCGTGGATCGCGCCGAGTACCTGCGAGACAAGGGCACCAACCGCCGGAAGTTCCAGAGCGGCCTGGTGGACAAGTACACGTGGGTGGACGTGGGCTCCAGCTACGTGCTGTCGGATCTGAACGCGGCCTACCTGAGCACGCAGCTGGAGGCGCTGGCGCGCATCCAGCACCGCCGCCGGGAGATCTACTCGGCCTACGAGGCGGCGCTCGCCGAGCCGGTGGAGCGCATGGGCGGCTACCTCATCCAGGGCTCGGCGCGGAACACGGGCAACCAGCACCTGTTCGCCATCGTCCTCCGCCAGCCTGAGCACCGCGCGCAGTACATCGCGCACATGCGGAAGCATGACATCATCGCGCCCTTCCACTACGTGGCCCTGCACCAGTCCCCCATGGGCCAGCGCTTCCACGACGGCTCGCGCCTGCCCAACTCCGAGCGGCTGACGACGAACCTGGTGCGCCTGCCGCTGTTCTTCAACATGACGGACGCCGAGCGCGACGAGGTGATCGGCCGCACGCTGGAGTTCCTCCGTGCCCTCTGAAGGACTGCTCTCCGTCGTCATCCCCTGCTATCGCTCCCAGCGCTACCTGGAGCGGACGGTGACGGAGCTGGTGGAGGCGCTCGAGCCCCACGGCCCTTTCGAGATCATCCTGGTCAACGACGGCTCCCCGGACGACGTCCAGGAGGTCATCGATCGCCTGCACGCGAAGGACGCGCGCGTCCGCTTCCTGGAGCTGGGCAGCAACCGCGGCCAGCACGCGGCCACCTTGAAGGGGTTCTCCATCGCGCGCGGCGATGTCGTCATCACGGTGGATGACGACGGGCAGAACCCGCCGGAAGCCGGGCTGGCCGTGGCGCAGGCGCTGCGCGGCAGCCGCCATGACGTGGTGTACGGCCGCTTCCAGACGACGGAGCAGAAGCTGCTGCGGCGGCTCGCCTCGCGGCTCAACCTGTGGATCTTCAAGCACACCATGGGCAACCGGGCGGGTGTCCGGGTGACCAACGTGCGGGCGATCCGCGGAGACCTGGCCCGCAGGCTGGGGCAGTCCGAGCAGCTCTTCCCGTACATCGACTCGATGATCTTCCGCGCCACCCGCCGGGTGGGCGAGGTCTCCGTGCCCCACCGGCGCCGGGACGCGGGCGAGTCCACGTACCGCATCCGCGACCTGTTCCGGTTGTGGCTCTCCCACATGAGCACCCTGACGGTGCTGCCGCTGCAGATCGCCACGTGGGGCTCGTTCGGCGCGGCGGGGCTGGGGTTCTTCATCGGGGTGGTGCAGCTCGTTCGTGCGCTGGTGGCGCGCCAGTCCCCGCCGGGCTGGCTCTCGCTCTTCTGCGCGCTGACGTTCCTCTTCGGCCTCCTCTTCGCCTTCCTGGGAGTCCTCAGCACCTACCTGGGGCGGATGTACGTCTCGCTGAATGCCCGGGGCCAGGACTGGATCCGCTCCTCGGGTGGGCTCGGTCCGGCGCCGGGCTCCGGCCTGGAGGGGGGCACCCAGCCGGGAAAGGATCGCCATGCTGCGTGAGGGACTCCAGGAGAGCCAGCGCTTCGGGCTGAGGATCTTCCGTGGGAGCGTCGAGGAGCTCGATGAGCGCCTGCTCCTCTCGGAGCTGCTGCGCCACGAGGTGGACGTCGCCATCGTGCGCCTGCTGCGCGACGGGCACGGGCAGCTGCACCGGCTCCAGGCGCTGGGGCTGCCGTACATCGTCGCGGACACCCTGGTCTACTACTCGTGCGATCTCACCCAGCACGAGCCCGGGGGGCAGAAGAACGAGGACGTCGCGTTCATCGAGTGTGGGCCGGCCCATGCGGAGGTGGTGGATCGCCTCGTCGAGACGAGCTTCGCCGACTACAAGAACCACTACTCGATGAACCCGCTGCTGGATCCGCGCGGGCTGGTGGCCGGGTACCAGGAGTGGGCGCGTGGCTTCATCACGGGCGCGGATCCCCACCGGCGGGCGTGGGTGGTGCGCGCGGGGGAGGAGCCCATCGCCTTCGCCACCTGCTCCTTCGAGGGAGACACCTCCGAGGTGGTCCTCAATGGCGTCCATCCGGCCCATGCCGGCCGGGGCATCTACGGGGATCTCCTCAGGTTCATCCAGCGGGTGTCGAAGCAGCAGGGCCTCACGCGGATGCGCATCTCCACCCAGGTCTCCAACTTCGCCGTCCAGAAGGTGTGGGCGCGCAACGGCTTCTCGCTGACGGACGCGTACCTGACGGTCCACATCAATGCGCTGCTCTCGGCCCGAGGCGCGCATGGCCTGGTCCGGGAAGTCGTCCTCAGCGCCGAGGAGCTCCCGCGCTTCTCGCAGTCGAGCGGGGCGCTCGCGGCCTCGCTCATGGCCAGGGTCTTCACCGAGGAGTTCCCTGGCCCGGGGACGGCGATCGTGCAGCAGTCCTTCCGTGTCTTGAGGCCGCTCTCCGCTGACCGGCCGTACCGGTTCCAGTACGCGTTCCACCCGAGGGATCCCGCGAAGGGACCGTGGCTGGCGGTCGTCACCGTTCGAGATGACGCGGGGAATGTGTACCTGCTCTCGCAGAGCCTGTTGTCCCGGCGCTGAGGGATGGGTACCCAGCGAGAGCCATATGAGTGAGAGCCAGGCGGTGGCTGGGCTGCGAGGCGGGGACGCGGAGGGGGACTCCGCGTATGTCCTCGAGGATGGCGTCTTCATGCCGCGCGAGCCGGTGCGGCACCGCGAGGACGAGTACGACGAGCGTGGGTTCGCGCTCCTGCGCCAGATGCAGGAGCGGCACTTCTGGTACCTGGGCCGGCGCCGGTTCTTGTGGAGCGCGCTGCGGCGGCACCTGGGGCGGCTGCCGGCGCGAAGCCCGGGGCCGCGGGCCATCGATCTGGGCGGAGGGGCTGGAGGCTGGGTGAGCTTCCTCGCGGAGCGCGGCGGCGCGAGGTTCAGCGAGCTGGCCTTCTCGGACTCCTCGCTCCGCGCGCTCCAGACGGCCTCCAGCCTCGTTCCGGCCTCGGTCTCTCGCTACCAGGTGGATCTGCTGCGCCTGGGCTGGAGCAACCGGTGGGAGGTGGCCTTCCTGCTGGACGTGCTGGAGCACATCCCCGATGACGGGGCCGCCCTGCGGCAGGTGTTCCAGGCGCTGTCCCCCGGAGGGCTCGCCTTCATCACCACGCCCGCGCTCCAGCGGTTCTGGTCCTGGAATGACGTCGCCGCGGGCCACCAGCGGCGCTACGCGCGCGCGGAGCTGGAGCGGCTCGGGCGCGAGGCGGGCTTTCGCGTGCTGGACACGCGCTACTTCATGTTCCTGCTGAGCCCGCTGCTCGTCCTCAGCCGGCTGGCGGGGCAGCCGGACCTGTCCAGGCTGTCGAAGGAGGAGCTCTGGGCCCTGGTGGAGCGCTCGCACCGCGTGCCGGCCTCTCCAGTGAACGCGGTGCTGCGAGCCCTCTTCAGCCTCGAGACGCCGCTGGGGCACCAGGTGTCCTTCCCCTGGGGAACGTCGGTCCTGGCCGTGATGCAGAAGCCGTGAGGGGCCGCCGCCGGAGGCTCAGAAGCAGATGACGGCCGTGTCGCCTTCCACCCACACGGAGCGCTCATCCGGCCACCGGGGGAGGGCTTCGCAGCGGGGGGCCAGCTCCGCGCGCCGGGCTTCGGTGACCTCCAGGAAGCGCCGCCCGGAGATCTCGCTCATCAACCCCACCTGACCCCAGGGGATCCCCAGGGCGGAGTTGTTGGTGTCTCCCACGGTGAGCGCGACGGGGTACCACGTGGTGTGGTTCACGAAGACGATGTGCCGCAGCTCCTGGAAGCCGGGGAGCAGCTCCAGCCGCTGCAGCACCCGGGCGGCCGTGGTCCGATCAATCTCGTTCACCCGGAGCTGCCCCGCGGTGACCTGCTGACTCAAGCCCATGAAGCCCACCAGCAGGAGGCTGGCGGTGAGCAACACCAGGCCTCGCAGCCGGGCGCTCAGGAGCACGTAGGCCAGGCTCAGGTGGCCACCGATGACGAAGGCCAGGGCGTTCAGCGTCCGCGGGGAGGTGCCCCAGACCTTGACGATCACCAGGAGGCCGGCGATGCAGGCGAGGCTCGCACCCGACAGGAGCAGCATCACCAGGCCCTTGCCAGGGGCGCGGTGTCGCCAGGCCAGCAGGGCCGTCAGGAGGGTGACCGCACCCAGCACCCCCAGCCCGAGCCCGGTGAGCAGCGGGGTGCTGAGGACCTCGTCCCGCAGCAGGTGCGAGTACAGCTGCTTCACCTCCACCCAGCGCCGGGGAACATCGGCCAGGGGCAGCAGCGCCGCGCGCTCCAGCCTGGGGACCGACAAGAGCTTCTGGATCACGACGTTCACCAGCATGTAGGTGATGCTGGAGAGGGGAACCATGCACAGCGCCGGGAGCCAGGAGCGCAGGGTGCGCTTGAGCGCCTCCTTCTCCCTGCCCGTGCGGCCGACATCCAGCGCCACGCCCAGCAGGAGGGTCGCGACGAGCGGGTTGAAGGCGAGCTGGTAGACGCTCAAGGCGAAGACCATCAGCGGCACGGCGATCCGCAGCCCACGCCACCCCTCCGTCCGGGTCCGCTCCAGCGCGAGCAGGGAGGGGACCAGCGAGACGCAGAAGAGGAAGGGGACTCCGCGGAACGTCCACACCTCCGCGAAGTAGGGGTGCGCGAAGATGAGCGGCCCGACGAGGAAGGGCAGCCAGCGCTCATGGGTGATCCGCCAGATCCTCGCCAGCAGCACCGAGGCGAACGCGAACAGGGCCAGGGCCAGCCACGAATAGAGCGTCACCGTCTTCGCGTGCGGGGCCCCGAGCGCCTTCATCGCGGTGATCAGCAACGCGATGCCGAACCGCCCCTGGCCCAGCGTCAGGGTGATCAGCTCGCCGGGATCCTGGCTGTGGATCTGGTAGTAGTCATCCGTGGAGTAGAACGTCGGTGACAGCTTGGGGGACCAGGCCACCAGCAGCAGGGCGAACGCGCCGCCCAGGATCATCAGCTCGCGCCGGGAGAGCGCTCCTGAGGGGAGCACGGGGGGCTCCGCGCGCTCCTGGGGCGCGGGCGGCGTGGCCGGGCTCTCCACGGAGGGCTCCGCGAGCAGGGGCTTCATCCCGCGACCGCCAGATCCACCGGGCGAGCGCCGGTGCGCAGCAGCTCCTCGAAGGCCTTGCGGTAGGCCGCGTGGGTGGCGGCCAGCGGGAAGTGCGTCTGCATGCGCTGGCGCGCGCGCTGCCCCATGGCGGCCCGGAGCGCCTCGTTCTCCAGGATGTCGAGCGCGGCCTCGCTCACGCGCTCGAGCCGCTTCTCCGCGTTCTTCAGGTTGGGCACGCATGCGCCCACGTCCTGCGTGACGAGCTCGGGGATGCCCTCGATGGCGGTAGTCACCACCGGGACGCCCATGGACAGGGCCTCGTAGAAGACGATGGGCAGCCCCTCCACGCGCGAGGCCAGCAGCAGCAGGGACATGTCGCGCATGGCCAGCGCGATGGGAGCGTTGCTGGGCAGGAAGTGCGTGCAGCGGTTCATCCCCGTCCTGAGGAGGCGCTCTTGCAGCGGCTCCTGCATCGGCCCATCGCCGATGAAGACGAAGTGCAGCGGCCGGTTGGGTTGCGACCAGCGCGACCGCATCTTCTCGTGGACCTGGGCCAGGAAGAGCGGGTTCTTGTCCTCGTGGAGGCGGCCCACGAAGCCCACCACCGGCGTGCCGCGGCGCAGCCCCAGCCGCTCGTACAGCCAGCCCTCGGCCACCTTCTCCGGGTTGAAGAGGCTCTGCTCATCACAGGTGAGGCGGATCACCCGGAGCTTGTCCGGGCTCACGCCGTAGCGCTCGGCCCGGCGGGCGATGTACTCGCTGCTCACCAGGTGCATGTCCAGGTACCGGTCGTACCGCTTGCAGGACTGGCGGGTGTAGTCGTTGTGCATGTGGAGGAAGTCCACCGTGCGCACACCCGGGAGCCGCCGCTTCACGGCCATGGCGGTGTCGTAGCCCAGCCACGAGTGGCTCATGAAGACGGCGTCGAAGCCGCGGTTGCGGACGAGCTCCGTCAACACGCCGGCCTGGTCCGCCGGAGGCACCAGGGTGTGCATGTGCCAGAGATCATCCACATGGGGCACCAGCTTGTGGGCCCACTCGTTGGTGGCCGGAAGGTTGGTGGCCAGGGACAGCTCGTACCCGGCGCCGCGCAGCAGCTCGGCCATGTCGATGGTGGCCTTGTCCACGCCGCCGCACATGACCCAGGGCAGCACCAGCAGCACGCGCTTCGAGTCTCCGGCGGTGACCCGTGGCTCCGGGCGCTCCAGGTCCACCGGCACGCCGTCCAGCAGCAGCCGCTCCTGGAGGTGGCTGGGGCACAGCAGCAGCCGGTGCTCGGGGATCCACTGCTCCTTGCGCCGCTGGACCAGGCGCTTGAGGGCGCTCCGGCGCTCGTGTACCCCCTGCTTGATGGGGTGCAGGAGGCGGGCCGTCCGTTCCTCGCCCAGCACCCTGACCATGCCCTTACGGGCGACGGAGATGGCGCCGCGCGCCTTCTTCTTGAAGGAAGGGGCGGGCTGCGGGGCTGGCGGGCAGAAGCTCGCCTGCGTCTGCGGCAGCTGCTTCACCTGGCGGAAGAAGTCGTGCGCGAACAGGAACGAGTCCGGCTGGCGCACCACCGCGTGGAACAGCGCCGTGGCGGGCCGGTCCGGCGGGAGCTCCCCCTCGGTGGCGCGGCTGGCCAGGTAGGTGCGCATGAAGATGATGTCCTCGGGGTGCGTCTCCAGGCGCTCCAGCGGGTAGGGCGCCTCGCGCTCGCGTGTGGCCCAGGCGGTCAGCGTGGGCACGTCCGTGGGCACCACCATGGCTGACAGGTAGCGCCACTCCAAGGCGCGCATCAGCTGCTCGAGGAAGGTGGGCGAGCCCTGCTCCAGCAGCGGCAGGTGCGCGGGCCGCAGCAGGGCCGCGTACTTGCCCTTGAGGCTCTGCAGCAGCCCCCGCGCATCATCGGGCGCCCCCACGGTGAGCGTCACGTCCGTGAGCGTCTGCTGCTCCAGCCACCTGCGCACGCGCGGCACGTCCGTGGCCTCCCCTGTCCACACCAGCTCCAGCCCCGGCGCGTGCCGCAGCTTGAGCTCCGCCCGCTTCGCCGGGGTGAACAGGCTGGGGTGCTGCTGCAGCAGCAGCGTCCTCAGCTCGTGCCGCACGCGGTCGGACGCCGTCAGCAGGGAGCCCGTCACCTTGCGCCGGTACTTGAAGAGCGGCTCGTCGATGACGATGCCGTACAGGCCCTGCTCGATGCAGCCCATCCAGAAGGACCAGTCCTCATAGCCGAGCATCTTCGGGTAGTAGAGCCCCCGCTCGGTGAAGAGGGACTTGCGGATGAGCGACATCACCACGCAGTAGTTGGTGTCCAGCTCCAGGTAGGGGTTCCACCGGGGGACGGTGATGATGTCCTGCCAGGCCCCGAAGGACTCGATGTGGCTGTACACCCACGACGCGTCCGGGTTGGCGTCGAGCGCGGCCTCCATCTTCTCCAGCGTCGTCGGGTCGAGCAGGTCGTCGCTGTCGAGCGCGAGGATGAGGTCCCCGGTCGTCTCCCGGATGCCGTTGTTGCGCGCGAAGCCCAGCCCCTGGTTGTGCTGGTGGTGGACGCGGATGTGCTTGGGGAGCGTGTCGAGCAGCGCGAGCGTGGCCGGATCCGTCGAGCCGTCATTGACCACCAGGATCTCGTCCGGGGGGCGCGTCTGCGCCGCGACGCTCTGGAGGGTCTCCGGCAGGTACTTGCCGTCGTTGTAGCAGGGGATCACGACCGAGATCCTGTTGCGCTTGCTCACCATGTGCTGCTCTCCATTGGGTTCCCAGCTCGGCGACTCGCGAGGTGGGCGCTGGCTTCGGTCAGTGCCACGCCGCAGGCGACTTCGGGCCGAGGCCCCCCGGAGTCTCTTGGCTGCCCCAGCAAGGCATCGGGATGCCCGCCGCGCTTGATTGAATGGGGCGAGCTACGTACCTCAAACTCTGGTGCCCGAGCAATGGTGCCGCGCGCCTGCCTGCCTGCGGGAGGAGCGGCTGACACGCGGGGCTTATTGCTTGGGTGAGTGCCCGGCGATGGCCGCCTCGTGCAGGGGATTCGCCTTGACTGACGCGCCCGACATGGCCCATTGCGCCCCATGCTTTGGACGTAGGTGGCCTCGGAGCCCAGGGCACGGTGGCAGCGGACCCACCACAACAGGTAGGGTGCTATCCTGGTGACTCACCAGGAGGCATGATGTCTTCGCTCCCCCCGCCCCCAAGGCTTCGCCTGCCTCGCGAGGAGGAGCTTGCCCTGGAGGAGGAAGTCCAGGCCACCGCGCGCAGCCGCATCGGCATCATCACCGAGGCGCTGCGCCTGCGCCGGGCGGTGCTCGTGGCCCTCGGAGTGGAGGCCGTTGGTACGGATCCGGGCGAGATCGCCGAGGCCGTGAGAAAGGCCATTGAGGTCGGGCAGGTCCGCCTGAAGTCGGTGAAGAAGAGATAGCGCTCACCCGGGCGCTCTCATCGAGAGGCCGGGGATGCCGCTCGTCGCGAGAAGCGGCATCCCCGCGGAGGTGTCGTGCGCAGGACTACGGGCGACGAGGCGCCGCCGTGGGGGCCTTGGGCGCGGCCACCGTGGGGAGCTGGGCGCTCGGCTCCGCCGCGCTCGCGCTGGCCGCCACCGTGACGGTGCGCTGCACGGGCGTCGCGCTGAACCCGGCGCTGTCCTCCACCGTGTACGTGAGCACGTAGGTGCCAGGGACGTGGATGTTCACGTTCCCCACCCGCACGACGGAGGGGTTGAGGTCGCCGTAGCACAGGTCCACCGCCGAGGCCCCCGGATCCACGAACTCCTCTCCGACCGCGAGCGTCACGCTCTCCGCCCCGTTCAGCGTCAGCGTCGGCGGCAGCGTGTCGAGCGTCTGCACCGTGCGGGTGAGCTGCACCAGGTTCCACGCGGCGTCGATGGCCTGATACTGCACCGGGTAGGTGCCCTCGGCCCCCCCGAGCGGGCCAGGGCCATAGTCGTCCGGATCCACCGAGCCCGGAATCCCGTCCCCGTCATCATCCCCGGAGTTGAACTTCTGCACCGGCAGCGTCCCGCTGCACGCGTCGTAGGCGGTGGCGCCGGGATCCACGTAGGTGTCCACGCCGCACTCCATCTCCATGTACGCCGCGCCCATCATCTCCAGCCTCGGCGGGACGTCGTCCACCACGGTGACATAGCGCGTGGCGCCCACCGTGGTGTTCCCCGCCGCGTCCTTCACCTGGTAGTGCACCTCCTGGTAGCCGGGCTGGTTGGGGTTGTAGCCCACCACTTCGAGCTGGGCGGTGAGGTCCCCCGAGCACGAGTCCGAGGCCTCCACGCCCGGAGGCAGCGCATAGCCGCACTGGACCACCGGCGCGGGATCGCCCACCAGCGTCAGCGTGGGCGGCGTCACGTCCCGCACCTTCACCAACGCCGTGCACACCGCGCTGGCCAACCCGTCCGAGGCGGTCAGGGTGATGTCGTGGTCGCCCGGCCCGAAGGGGCCCGCCGGCGCCTCGGTGATGGCCAGCGGCTGCGGCCCGCTGTCCGGATCATGGCTGCCGTTGTCCACGCTCGCGGTGGCCTGACAGGTGACCGGATCCGCGGGCACGGTGACTTCCTGGCACAGCGCCACGGGCCGCACGTTGTCCCCGGCAGGGCACCGGAACTCCAGCGTCAACGCCAGGCGGTTGTTGTCCTCATGGCTCTCCTGCTCCTGGCTGCCGCCCGCTCCGTCGCTGTCGGCGACGGCGTGCACCTCCAGCGTCCGCTCCAGGGGCGACAGCTGCAGCCTCGCCGGAGCGCTCTGATCCACCGGCAGCTCCACCGCCACCCGGGCCACTCCCAACAGCACGCCCCCCGCGGCGGGATCGCCCTCATAGAGGGCCACCGGGACGTTGGCGCGCGCCGCCGCGCCACCTTTGTTCCTGACCGTGGCGATGAGCGCCGACTGCTCGCGCGTGGGGGCGCACTCCGCCGTCACATCCGTGATGATCAAGTCCGGCGCCACGAAGGGCGGGGGGGCGCCCTGGCTGTTGGAGCGGAACGTGTTCAGGCCGGGGATGCGCCAGTTGGCGATCGGCCGGGCCGGGATCGTCCCGTTGTCGTTGACGTTGGTGATGGAGTAGGCGTGCTGGTTCCAGAGGCGCCGCGTGCTCACCCACCCGTCGCTCAGATCCCGGAACACGCGCACGCCCGCCGTGCCCGGCCGGCCGCCGAAGTTGTTGGAGACGACGACCAGCTCCGCGCTGCCGTCGGCGTCCACGTCCACGACGATGGGGAACTCGTACGTGGTGCCGGAGCTGTTCGGCACGCTGAAGCGCACCTCCCCGGTGGCCCCGTCATAGATGCGCAGCGTCGTCTCGTCCGCGTAGGCGACCTCCATCGCGCCGTCACCCTCGAAGTCGAACGTCGTGGAGCCCGTCACCTGCGAGTTCCGGTCCTGCGTGGCGCTGGACCATTTCACGGTGCCATCCGCCTCGAACACCGCGTAGCGGCTGGCGCCCGCCACGCCGATCTCCGGCAGCGGATCCCCGTCGAAGTTCGCGATGTTGGGCGCGCCGCCCGTGCCGCCTCCGGGCAGGGCGGTGGACCACAGCGCCGTGCAGTCGTCGTCCATCAGCGTCACCATGCCCGCCGCCACGAGGACGATCTCGCCCGCCCCATCCGCGTCGAAGTTGCCCACGCCCGCAAGCCCGTGCTGGAGCCCCAGGTTGACGCACTTCGTCGTGCCATCGTGCCGGTAGATGGCGCGATCGTTGATGAGCTCCTGCAGGCCATCCCCGTCGATGTCCGCCGCGAAGGAGATGGGGCCCACGCTGCCGTTGCCGCCGTCCTCACCCACCCACTTCAGCTCGCCGATGTGGCTGTACACGTGGGCGCCGTTGAGGATCTCCACGTTCCCGTCACCGTCCAGGTCCGCCAGCGAGGGGCCTCCCCAGTCGTTGGTCCCCACCGAGGTGCGGAACTTGAAGGTGCCGTCGTGCTCGAAGCAGATGATGCCCAGGCCCGACTCGGGGATGGTGCACAGCTCCACCTTCCCGTCGAGATCGATGTCCCCGGCGGCGATGCTGGACGCGCCGCGCACCTCGAGCGCCGGATCCGTCACCGTCCACAGCTCCGCTCCGGTCGCGCCGTCCACCGCGCGCATGACGCCGTTGCTGCTGGAGCGGCTGCCCTCGAACGCGTTGAAGACGACGTCCGGGACGTTGTCCCCGCTCACGTCCACCACCACCGGCGTCATCATCACCTGCCGGTGCTCGGGCTTGACCGTGCTGCCCGTCCATTCCCACTGCAGCACGGGCTCGAACAGCGCGGCGGCTGTCTCCATGCGCTGCCGCTGCTCCAACGGAAAGGAAGCAAGGGCCGCCGTCTCGGAGCCACAGGCGGCCAGGGTCAACGACGCGAGCAGACCGCAGCCTGCCTTCAAGCCTTTTCTCACAAGGACCCCCACACTCTGATGGGCCTGCCCTCAATGGGCAGCGGGCGCCATAAGTAGAGTAGTTCTGCTTTCCCGGCAACTATGCAATACCACGGTAAAAATGGTACCTGGGTCAAGCTAGTAAAGGCTGGATTTCACTGATTCGAGGGAGTGCTAACAAGCAGGGAGGCGGCGCGCACGCCAATTGCGCCTTGTGGGGGAGGCTCGCTAAAGGTGCGCCACCATGGCGCCTGGCCTGCTCGAGACCTTTCGCATCCTGTCCTCCTTTGCTCCGCCGCGCGTCTCGCTGCGAGGCGCGCCGTGGGAGCAGTACGTGGACTGGGCGATTGCCCAGGGGCTGGCGGCGCTGGCGGCCTACAACCTGGAGTACCGGCTGGCGGGAGCGGATGCGCCGGAGTGGGCGAGGGACCGGCTGCTCTCCATCTACCAGGGCTCCGTCAACGACAACGTGATGAAGCTCGTCAACTTCAAGCAGACGGTGGACGAGCTGGAGGGCCGCAAGCTGCTGCTGCTGGGGGGCGCCGCGTTCGCGGAGGCGCTCTACCCGCACGTGGGGTTCCGGCCGGTGCTGGACATCCAGGTGCTGCTGCGGCGGGTGGACGTGGAGGGCTTCGCGGGCTTCCTCTCGCAGAGCCACTTCAAGCCGGAGAAGGACGAGACGAACAGCGGCGCGGCGCGCGTGGTGAGCGACGGGCGCACGGCCATCTACCTCTTCGCGGACGTGCTGGGCGCCCAGCGGCGCGCGGAGCTCCAGGGCGTGTTCGACCGAGCCCTGCCCATGAAGGTGTACGGGCCGTCCATCTTCCGGCCGGAGCTGGAGGACGCGGTGCTGCTGCTGTGCCTGGAGCACGCGCGCCAGGGCTACCAGGTGCCGTGGCTGTCCTTCGTGGATCTGCGCGAGCTGGTGACGGGCGCCACCTTCATGGGCGGCGTCTACTCCCGGCGGCTGGAGGTGGCGGCGCTGCGGGAGCGCGCCCGGGCGTGGCGGCTGGAGCGCGCGCTGTACACCTCCCTGTCCATCCTCGAGCGGCTCTTTCCGGAGACGGCGGCCAGCGTGGAGGCGGCGCGCCCGCCGCTGCGCCGCGCCACGCGGGAGCTGCTGAACCGGCTCGTGGTGGAGCCGGTGAGCGTCCCGGGGAGCCGAGGGGTGCTGCGGGGGGCGGATCGCCTCCGCCGGCTGCTCACCGGGCAGTGAGCCCCTGCCCGCCTCCCGGGCGGGCGGCGGGGTAGCGGGCTCTGGCTTCCCCTCACCGCGCTCCCAGGGTAGACGGGGAGCGCCAGTCGCCACGGGAGTCTCATGCGCATCGCCATCATCGGAACGGGCTACGTCGGGCTCGTCGCGGGTACCTGCTTCGCGGACTCGGGCAACGACGTCACCTGCGTGGACATCGACGAGCGGAAGATCCGCGCGCTCCAGGCGGGCGAGGTGCCCATCTACGAGCCGGGCCTGGAGGAGCTCATCCGCAAGAACGTGCGGGAGCGGCGGCTGGCCTTCACCACGCAGCTGGCCGAGGCGGTGGGGCCGGCGCAGGTGGTGTTCATCGCCGTGGGCACGCCCGAGGGCGAGAGCGGGGACGCGGACCTGCAGTACGTGCTGGCGGCCGCGGAGCAGATCGGCCGTGCCCTGCGCCAGTACACGGTGGTGGTGGACAAGAGCACGGTGCCGGTGGGCACCGCGGACGAGGTGCGCGAGGCGCTCTCACGGGTGACGAAGGTGGAGTTCGACGTCGTCTCCAACCCCGAGTTCCTCAAGGAGGGGGCGGCGCTGGAGGACTTCCTCAAGCCGGATCGCGTGGTGATTGGGGCGGACTCCGAGCGGGCGCGCCGGCTGATGGGCGAGCTGTACGCGCCGTTCGTGCGCACGGAGAACCCCATCTTCTACATGGACACGCGCTCGGCGGAGCTGACGAAGTACGCGGCCAACGCCATGCTGGCCACGCGCATCTCCTTCATGAACGACATCGCCGCGCTCTGCGAGAAGGTGGGCGCGGACGTGGACTTCGTGCGCAAGGCGCTGGGCGCGGACCGGCGGATCGGCTACCCGTTCCTCTTCCCGGGCGTGGGCTATGGCGGCTCATGCTTCCCCAAGGACGTGAAGGCGCTGGTGGCCACCGGGCGGGAGCACGGGCTGGAGCTGGAGCTGCTGCGCGCGGTGGAGCGCACCAACGAGCGGCAGAAGCGGCTGCTGGTGGGCAAGGCGCTCAAGCACTTCGGCGGCTCGCTGGCGGGGCGGACGTTTGGCGTGTGGGGGCTGGCCTTCAAGCCGAAGACGGACGACATGCGCGAGGCGCCCTCGATCGAGGTGATTGAGGGGCTGCTGGGCAAGGGCGCGAAGGTGGTGGCGCATGATCCGGTGGCCGAGCGCTCCGCGGGGCGCTACTTCGGGGAGCGCATCCGCTACGCGGCGCTGCCCTACGAGGCGCTGGAGGGCGTGGACGCGCTCTTCATCGTCACCGAGTGGAACGAGTTCCGTCACCCGGACTTCGAGCGGATGAAGC
The DNA here is from genome assembly GCA_016926755.1 of Myxococcaceae bacterium. Lineage (GTDB taxonomy): Bacteria > Myxococcota > Myxococcia > Myxococcales > Myxococcaceae > Hyalangium. The sequence continues at coordinate 34,271 of JAFGNZ010000002.1, forward strand.
GGCTGATGAAGGCGCCGGTCATCTTCGACGGCCGCAACATCTACGATCCAGCCCGCATGCGCGAGCTGGGCTTCACCTACCAGGGCATCGGCCGCCCCTGAGCGGAGGAGGGGCTCCCGAGAGCTCAGCGGGCCAGGCCGCAGGCCACCTTGCCCTCGTTGGTCTCGATGGCCTCGCAGGTGCACTGCTCGTTGGTCAGGAGCTCCTCGCACCGGGCCTCGTCCTCGGAGGCGGGGTCCACGAGGGCCTCGTCGTTGGCGGCTCGGCGGAGGCAGAACTCGCGATCGAGGGAGTTGGTGAAGCAGTCGCACAGCTTCTCGGACAGCTCGCGGCAGGAGCCTTTGCAGCCAGCGAGGCCGAGGAGGGCGAGGGACATCACGGCGGTTGCGACGAGGCGGCGCATGGGCTGCGGAAGATGCCAGAAGCCACCCTGGATGCAAGCCGCGTTGCGCTCGGAGCGTTGGGCCTTGGGCGTCCGCGCCGCCCGCCCGCCCGGCCACCGGGGAGGCCCCGAGGCCCCAAGGGAGGAGGCTTTCCCTCCCACCCATGCGATAATCCAGGCCCCTTCATGACCTCCGCTTCTCGCCGCACCTCCCGGTTCAGCCTTGGCGCCGAAGCGACGCTGGCGGTGCTGGTCGTGCTGTGCCCCCTGGCGCTCGGCGGAGCGGCGACGTGGGTGCTCTGGCCGCTGGTGGGGCTGGGGACGGTGGCGATCCTCCTGGCGGGGGTGGGGGCGCACCGGCAGGGCCACGCGCTGCACGTGCCGCTGCTCGCGCTGCCGCTGGTGGCGGGCGCGGCGCTCTGTGGGCTGCAGCTCCTCCCGCTCCCGGCGGGGCTGCTGGGGGGCGTGAGCCCGGAGGCCGCCGCGCTGCGCGAGTTCGCGCTCGTCCCCCTGGGGCTCTCGTCCGCGCGGCCCGTCTCGCTGGATCCACCGGCCACCTGGCGCGAGCTGTCCCGGCACCTGGCGTACGCGCTGGTCTTCGTGGCGGCGGTGGAGGTGTGCCGCTCCCGGCGCTCGCGGCGGCGGCTGCTGGCCACGCTGGCCGTCACGGGCGCCGGCGTGGCGCTGCTGGGGCTGCTGCACGCGCTGCTGGGCCTCACGTCCCTGCTCGGGATTCGGGCCTATGCCCACGCGCAGCCGCCCCTGGTGACGCCGTTCGGCAACCCCAACCACCTGGCGGGCTTCCTGGGGCTGTGCTCCACGGTGGCGCTGGGGCTGGCGCTCTCCAGCGAGCACCGGGTGCGCGGAGTGCTGTTCGGAGCGGCGGCGCTGCTCTCGGGGGCGGGGGTGCTGCTCTCCCTGTCTCGGGCGGGGATCTTCTTCTTCCTGCTGGGACAGGCGGTGCTCGCGGTGTGGCTGCTGCGTCAGCGCCAGGCGTCTCGAGGGCAGGCGCGGGGGTTGGCGGCCTGGGGCCGGGGCGGCGCCGCGCTGCTGGTGCTCGGCGCGACGCTGGCGGTGGGCGGCTACGTGGCCTGGGAGAAGCTGGTGGCGGAGGCGCAGAGCGCGGACAGCGTGGAGGAGCTGCGCCGCGGCAAGCTGGACGTGTGGCCGATGATGGCGGAGGCCGCGCGGGCGTTTCCGGTGCTGGGCATGGGCCGAGGGGCCTTCGAGGCCGCCTTCCCGCGCTACCAGACGGAGCCCAACCCGAACACGCTGACGCACCCGGAGAACGCGGCGCTGCAGCTCGGGGCGGAGTTCGGCGTGCCGGGGCTGGTGCTGCTGGCGGTGATGCTGTGGGGCTTCCTGCGGCTGCTGCGCCGCGAGCGACTGGGGAGCCTGGAGCTGGCGGCGCTCGCGGGAGTCGCGGCGCTGGGGCTGCACAACCTCTTCGACTTCAGCCTGGAGCTGCCGGCGTGCGCGGTGGCGGTGCTGGTGGCGCTGGCGGCGGTGGCCCGGCCGGAGGAGCGAGAGGGCACGGTGGTGGCCCGAGGGGCCTGGAGGCTGCCCGCGACGCGTGGGATGGCGATCGCTGGTGGGCTCGCGGTGCTAGCGGGGGTGGCGCTCGTGCCGGGGCGGCACACGCTGGCGACGGCGGAGGAGGAGCTGGCGGGGCTCCTCCGGGCGCGCGCGCCGCTGGCGGAGGTGCGGGCGGCAGCGCTGGTCCTGATTGATCAGCACCCGGCGGACTACCTGCTCCATGGCCTGGTCGGCTCGGCGTACGCGGCGGGAGGGAAGGGGACGGCGGGGGAGGCGCTGGCGTGGGTGAACCGGGCGCTCTACCTGCGGCCGCTGGACGCCGCGTCACACCGCACGGCGGCGAGATCCCTGCTGGCGCTGGGGCGTCGGAGCCAGGCCTTCCTGGAGTACCGGTTGGCGTACGAGGCCGGGGACACGGAGGTGCTGGTGCGCGAGGCGGTGGGGCAGGCGCGCGCGCTGGAGGAGCTCCAGGCGCTCACTCCGAATTCGCCGCGGCGGGTGGCGGAGCTGTCGCTGTCGCTGGCGTCGCGGCCGGGGCGCCAGGAGCAGGCGCTGGCGTGGCTCACCTGGGCCCGTGAGCACTTCGCCGAGGCGCGGGACGTGCGCGCGCTGTGGGAGCAGGAGGCGCGGCTGCGCCTGGTGCGCGGGGAACTGGCCGAGGCGGAGGCGCTGTGCGCGGAGCTGGAGCGGCGAGCCCCGGAGGCGCTCGAGCCCCAGCTGCTGCGCGCGGAGATCCTCCGGGCGCAGGGACGGCGTGAGGAGTCGATCCATCTGCTGGAACGGCTGCTGCCGCGCTTCCCGGGGCAGGTGGGGTTGTCGTTCATGCTGGCGACGCAGCTGCTGGAGGCGGGGCTGACGCGGCGTACGAGGGAGGTGCTCCAGCAGGCCAGCCCCTTCATCACGGACTATGGGCAGCGAGCGCGGCTGCTGTCGCTGGAGGGGGCATCCTACGAGCGCGAGGGGCTGCTCTCGAGAGCGCTGGAGCGGTACCAGACAGTGGCGCGGCTGGTGCCCGCGGCGGAGGCGCACTTCACGGTGGCGCGGTTGCAGGAGTCCCTGCGCCGCTACGGAGAGGCGGCGAGGGCGGTGCGCGAGGGGTTGCAGCTGCTGCCCGCGGGAGCACGGCAGGATCGGGAGGCGTGGGTGGCGCGGCTGGAGGCCGAGGAGCGGAAGCTCCTGGAGGCGCGGCGGGAAGAGCTGATGGGAGATCCACAGAAGCAGGACGTGGTGGAGCACCTGCTGGAGACCACCTCCGATACACCCCCGTAGGGCTCTGGGAACGGTACTTCGACGGTGCTAGCCTGAATGGCATGGGCAATCGGAAACGCGGCAGGAATGCTTGCATGCTGCCCGCGCTGACCTGCCTTGCCTTACTGGGGTGCGCCAGCAGCGCGCGGCAGGGCGAGGGCACAGACTACGGGTTCGAAGGAAACCCTGATCGGGTATGGGTCAAAGGCCCTTGGGAGGCCATCAACCCTTCCCACGATATTGATGCAGTCATCGATCAGCTATGCCCGGCGGTCATGGGCCTGCCCCGGGCCCGGGAGAGGGACTTCGGCCAGGAGTATTGCGGCGTCATCTACAAGCTTCTCAGCGAAGACAAGTATTACGCGAGCAAGCCCTCTCCGCTGGGCAGAGCCATTCTGAGCGGTGACAGCAAGCGCAAGACCTGCCTCATCCCCAGGAGAGTCAGGGACTCGCGTGGGGCGCTCAGGCCTGATGCCGACTTTCATGGGCACCCATGGTTTCCGTCTGGCATGAGCAGGGAAGACAGGATGGGCCAGAACCAGTGGTACATGTTCCGCATCCAGTTCGACACGGCGTGCCGTGTCCAGAAGCTCGTGCCTCATGTTGACAGCGATCGTCCGGCGGAATTGTATGAGCGTCAGGGACAGAGTTGGAGGCTGGTGGGGCACATCCTCCCTGAAGACAAGGGGCTTGGCTATGTCACCACCGTGCATGATTGACCATCCGCGAACCACCTCTCTCTCCCAGCGGGGGAACTCATGAGGTATGGGCTTGCCTTGCTGCTGTGTCTCATGCTTGCTGCATGCGCGCGCAAACACACTGCGGTTCGCTATGTCCCACCGGAGGAGGCTGCTTGGTTCAAGTTCAAGGGCTCGTTTCCGGAGGAAGGGCGGCAGGCGATCCCTGGTCCCATGGTTGTCGCCATGCAGGCTGCCGCCAATCACTTCCTCTCCTGGGAGGCGCGCATTCCCCACGGAGCGGATGCTGTCGACATCTGCATCCGGCAGCGTCAGGCCTGGGATGTGGAGATCGTGTCGTGGGACGAGCAGGCCATGCTGGTCCGATTCGCCTTGAGTCCTGGAGCATGTCGGTGGGGCGGAGCGCCGCTCTTGGACATGGGCACTACCTACGCCGTGCGCGCGCACGATGGGCACATCCTGGCAAGCTCCAGTTCCGCGCCTCCGCCTGAAAGCGCTGCACCGGTCCAACTTCCTCCAGAGCTTCCTCGGCAGGGTCTGCAAAGCATTGAAGGCAACTCAGCCGCTGCCATCCAACTGGCCGCGGAAGCTTTTGTAGGTCAGTTGCCGCGCACAGCCGAAAACCCTTCGAATGAAGAGGCATGCCTGGCCCGGCTGGGATCCTATGATGTGACGGCTGTCTCCGAGCCTGGGGGAGTCGCGCTGGTTCGCTTCGATGTCGACGATGAGCGATGTCCGCCGCCTGGCCCAGTTGACATGGTGGAGGGTAGAAGGGTCCTCGCCCCTGCGTTCGTCACCACGTATGCCATTGACATCCGGACGATGCGGATCCTCGGCATAGATCTCTCCACGCGACAGCGCGTCGTGGAGTGAGTGAGTGTGGAGGAAGGCTTACGCCGACGGATGCTTGTCGACCCTGATGGTGTACGCTCGCTCTGCCGACTCGCAGATGGCCCTGATGGAGCCAGTCACCTCCTCTTCCCACTCTGGAAAGCCACGACCGATCGCGACCACAAATATGAGACGCTCTGCCTGGGAAGATCCCACAATCGCCATGATCTCTTGCATGAGATGATAAATGCAGTGGCATGCAGCTTCGTTGACCCGTATATCCTTCTTCCGGTCGACACGCTTCTGCAGACCCGAGTCTGCGTGGCAGCGGACCAGATTTGTTCTGTAGATGTTGTCATCGAGCCAGTCCAACCACCCGGCATCCACTCCCCTCAAATTCCTCTGACTCTTGTAGATCCGCTGCCCGGTGCTGCCGACGGCCGGCAGTCCATGACTGAACTCACGGTGGGAGGGTGATTCGCAGACGTAAATCAGTGAAATGCTCTGCCTGCTATCCTCCGGCCAGTTGGTGTGAACGGGCACGCCCCGTACGCGAGCCAGCACGTCATTCCAGTTGCCGGTTCCACACTTTGAGGGGCAGTTGGAGCATATCTCCGAAGTCACGGGGGCAAATTCATAGAATCTCGAGTAGTTCGGGTTTTTGGGCGTCTGACGTTCCTTTACAGGCATAAGTGTCTCCCTCTGCAAGCCGTATGCGTTTTATGCGCGATATTGTTGTAAATGTCATTCTCGCCCGTATCTGTTACGACAGTTTGTCGAGCTTTGAGATCTCGCCCTCGGCAATCTCCCGATAGAGCGGCACAATCTCAACGGCGAGTACGTCACGCATCTGCTGGCGTGCCTCTTCGAGATCCCCAGCGGCCTGGAGTTCGTACATCCGGAACTCACCTACTCTTTGCATGGCCGACAGGTGCGAAGAGGCCAATCGGGTCGCATAGAGGCTGGAAGATCTTGCGGCGCCTACGTGCGCGGGCGCTGCTTCAGGACCGGCACCGAGCGCCAGAAAACCTCGAGCATCTCGATGTTCTCATCGTCCATGAGCGAGCGGAGCGCTCGGTCGACGTGGGACTCCTTGTCGAAGTCCACCGCGGCCTCCGGCTTCTTCACCCCGTAGGCGGGTAGCACCTCCAGGCTCGGAGGAGGCTCCAGCCGCTTCTTCCCCACCTCGATCAGCTCCGAGCCCGTCACCTCCGGAACCTCTGGGGCTGGCGGCTCGGGCGGCGAGGGAGCCTCCAACTCGGCCTGCTCGTGGCCGAACCGCTGGAGCGCGAGCCGCCGCCCGGCGATGGCGCCGCGGATGAAGAACTGCTCCCGCAACAGCAGCGCGTTGGTGCGCCCGACACGCTCGATGAGCAGGGCCTGATCCTGCCAGTCGCAGATCCGCTGCAGGCCGTAGACGGTGTTGAAGAAGATGCGCGCGGTGGGGGTGAACGCCAGCGCGTGCACGGAGTCGATGCGCTCCTCGGCCAGCCGCGCGGCATCCTCCTCGCTCAGGCCGTCGATGACGCTCATGTCCGAGACCACGGGCGAGGAGAAGCCTTCGAGCCCCAGCAGGCTCGCGGCGCGGCTGGTCACCAACCTCAGCATCCGCTCCCCGATCAGCGCCACCGCGATGCCGATGAGCAAGGCTCCCGTGCGGCCACTCAGCGGGTTGGCAACGGGCGGAGGGGTGTTGCCGGGCGGCGGCGCCTCCCGCGGAGCGGCGATCTCCTCCGAGGCAGCAGCCTCGGCGGGCCGCTCGCTGCCCTCCAGGAAGAGGGCGCCGAAGAACAGGGCGCAGATGGAGACGATCAACAACGTCCGCGAGGCCCGGGCCATCATCCGCGCGGTGGCGTCGTTGCTCGCCGAGCGGAAGAAGATCTGCCCCTGGTGCAGGGTGAAGGAGATGGTCGCCGCGGTCGCCACCGCGAGCGCGGGGTAGTCCCGCTCCGCGACCCAGATGGCCGAGCACGTGATGAGGATGCAGGAGGCCAGGAAGCCCAGGATCGCCGCGTGGCGCCCCATGCGGTGGATGGAGCCTTCCATGATCTCCCGCTCGTACTCCCAGTTGGCCTGGGCGTGCCTCACGAGCTCCGCGGCGTGCCTCTTCCCCCCGAAGAGGGAGGGGTTGACCTCGAAGGCGAAGTCCCCGCGCGCCATCCGCCGCTCCACCAGGAGCGAGACGCCGAGCGTCATGAACGCGGGCGTCGAGGACAGGCACAGGATGCCCAGCAACGTCACCGACACTCCCCCGAGCGTGGCGTCCTTGTCGAACGGCGGGTGCACCTTCATCACGTGGTAGGCGATGAGGAGGATGGCGCCCAGCAGGAATACCAGGGCGGGCTTCACCAGCGAGGGCGCGACCGCCGCGGCCGTCTTCGCGACGGCGAGCCACTGCTCCTCCACATGGGCGCGGAGGTTGTACCAGTACGTGAGGGCGAGGACGAAGAGGCCGGCCACGATGGCGATCGCCACCTTGAAGTACCAGGGCAGCTCGTTGCGGAAGGTCTCACCCAGATCGCTGGTCGCCAGGGACCAGGTGCTCACCAGCAGCGCGAAGATCACCAGGCCATTCAGGGATGGCTCGAGCCAGCGCAGCGGGTTGCGCTTCGACTTGGGGAGGTCGGGTGGCTCTGCGCTCATCAGGCTCCATGATGGCCGCCCCCCCTGGCGAGCGCAAAATTCCAGCGCCGCGCCTCAGCGCTGGAAGTCGTAGACGCTGCCGAGCTGGAGCAGGCGCGTCAGCTCGTCGAGCGCCGCCATCGTCTCGCGGGCGAGCTTCGGATCCTGCAGATCCGTCGGGTACAGCGTCTCGCGGTAGTGCTTCTTCACCCACGCCGCGAGCGACTCGTGGAGGGCGGGAGAGTAGAAGACGTTGGCCTTCACCGCGGCGCGCTCGGCGTCCGTGAGCCAGATGCGCTGGCGCAGGCACGCGGGGCCGCCGCCGTTGTTCATGGACTGGCGCACGTCCAGGTAGTGCACCTTCTTGACGGGGTTGTTCTCGGCCACCACGCGCTCCAGGAAGCGCCGCGCGGGCTCCGTCTCCTGGCTCTCCACCGGGGCGATGATGGCCATGCTCCCGTCCGGCAGGGTGAGCACCTGGGAGTTGAATGGGTACGCCCTCACCGCGTCCCTCACCGGCAGCTCCGCCTGGGTGGCGACGATGGAGGTGAAGCCCTCGCCCAGCTTCTCGCGCAGGGTGCGCAGCAGGCCGGGGACGTCCGTGAACGCCAGCTCGTGGAGCATCAGGAAGCTGTCATTGCCCACCCCGAGCACATCCGTGTGGAAGGCCCCCGAGTCGATGCCCTCCGGGTGCTGCTGCGGGAAGAGGGTGCGCTCCGGATCCAACCGGTGCAGCCGCGCGAGCGCCTGGCTGGCCTCCAGCGTCTGCCGCGCGGGGAAGCGCTGGGGCCCGGCGATGTCCTTCCAGGCGCTGCGGCCCCACGCGAGCAGGTGCACCGCGGCGTGCCCGGGGGTGATGAGGCGGGTGTGGTTGGCCGCGCCCTCGTCCGCGAAGTGGCCGCCGCCGGGCAGGGGCGCGTGGACGGCGAAGTGCTGCTCGTCCGAGAAGATGGCGCGCAGCACGGAGTGCGTCGTCTCCGCCTCGATGGCACGGTGGAACATCTGCTGGAGGTTGGCGGGCGTCAGGTGCATCCGCCTGTCCCCCGTGTCCTCCGAGGGGGCGCAGGTGGCCGCGTTGGCCGTCCACATGGCGGCGGCGCTGGAGGTGAGCCGCAGCAGGTGCTCGCCCTCCTTCGCGGCGCGGGTGATGACCTCCTCGTCCGTGCCGGTGAAGCCCAGCATCCTCAGCGTCCTCAGCGAGGGGCGCGGCTGGGGCGGCAGCACGGCCTGGCCCACCCCCAGGCCCGAGACGAAGCGCATCTTCTCCAGCCCCTGGAGGGCCGCCTCGCGGGGGTAGCTGGCCTGGCCGCCATGGCTCGTGGAGGCCAGGTTGCCGACCGAGAGGCCGCCGTAATTGTGGGTAGGACCGACGAGACCGTCGAAGTTGTACTCGCGCATTGGATATAGAACCGCCTGTGGAGCACCCACCCTTAGCAAAGCGCCTCAAGCGTTTCCTCCGCTACCTGCTCGTCCGGGCAGCGTTGGCCCTGGTCCACCCGATGCCCCTCGGGATGGCGCGGTGGCTGGGTGTGCGCTTCGGGACACTGGCCTTCCTCGTGGCCGGCCGTGAGCGGCGCAAGGCGCTCGCCTCCCTCACCCGGGCCTTCCCGGAGAAGTCCGAGGCGGAGCGGCTCGCCCTGGCCCGCGCCTGCTTCCGCCACCTGGGCGCCGCCATGTTCGAGGTGGGGTGCACGGCCGCGCTGGACCGGGAGCTGCCGCGCCTCGTGGCCTGGCCCCAGGAGGACCGGCGCGTGCTGGAGGCGGCGCTGGCGCGGGGCAAGGGCGTGGTGTTCGTCTCCGGGCACGTGGGCAACTGGGAGCTGCTGGCCCGGCGGGTGGCCTTCGAGGGCTTCCCCTGCCAGAGCATCGCCAAGGAGACCTCGGATCCGCGCCTCACCGCCCTGGTGGAGCGCTTCCGGGCGCGCGGCAGGGTGCGCAGCATCTGGCGCGGGCAGGACGGCGCGGCCCGGCACATGCTCCGCGCGCTGAAGAGCGGGGAGATCCTCGGGCTCCTGATCGACCAGGACACGAAGGTGCAGTCCTTCTTCGTGCCCTTCTTCGGGGAGCTGGCGGCCACGCCTCGGGCGGCGGCGGACCTGGCCATCCGCACCGGGGCGGCGGTGGTGGTGGGCTTCTGTCAGCGCGAGGGGGCTGGCTATCGGCTGAGCATGGAGGAGGTGCCCCTGCCGCCCGAGGAGGACCGGGAGGCGGCGGCGCTGGCCCTCACCGCGACGCTGTCGCAGCGCATCGAGGCGGCGATCCGCCGCGCCCCCGAGCAGTGGGTGTGGATGCACCAGCGGTGGAAGAGCCGGCCTGACCCTCAGGCCACGACACTGTCCACCGGAGCGGCAGCGCCCGCGCCCGCCCGGTGATAGGAAGAGCCTCGTGCTTCGACGACTCGCGCTCTCCAGCCTCCTCGCCCTCCTGGCGGCCTGTGGCCCACGCTCGGGCTCGCAGGGCGCGTCCGAGGCGCAGCCTCAGGTGGTGCTCCACGGCGTGCAGCTCCAGTCCTTCGAGGGAGATCAGCTCGTCCTCGCCGGCCAGGCCGAGCGCCTCACCTACCAGCGCTCGCAGGGCGAGGCGACGGCGACCAGCGCCTTGTTGCGCCTGCCGGGCCGGCGGGACACCCAGCGCGCGCCCTCGGGGCCTCGGGGGGGCATGGAGATCCGCGCGCCGCGGATGGAGGGCAGCTTCGCCTCGCGCCAGCTCGAGGCCTCCGGAGGCGTCACCATCCGCACCGCGGAGGGCATGGTGGCGCGCACGCCGCGAGCCACGTACGACACGGCCGCCCAGATCGCCCGAGGGCGGGAGGGCGTGGCGGTGCGGGGGCCGGACTACGCCCTGCGCGCGGACAGCTTCGATCTGTCCTTCGTGGACGAGACGTTCACCTTCGAAGGCTCAACGCAGACCGTGGTGGGAGGGGCACAGTGATCGAGTTCCTGGCGATGGCCTTCTTCGTCGCGCAGCCCGCGACGCCCGCCGCGGCGGACGGTGGGACGCGTCCTCCGATGCTCGGGAGCGTGGCGCTGACCAACCCGGTGGAGATCACCGCGAAGCTCATCACGGGAGAGCGCAGCTCGGCGACGTTCACCGGGGACGTGCGGGTGAAGCACCGCACGCTGGATCTGCGCTGCGACAAGATGATCGCCTTCTACACGGGCGCCCGCGAGGTGAAGCGGGTGGAGTGCACCGGGGGCGTGCAGGCCCAGGATGGGGACCGGTTCGCCCGGGGCGAGCGGGCCGAGTACGACGTGCCCAGCGGCGTGCTGGTGGTGACGGGCTCGCCGGAGGCCCGCCAGGGCGGCACGTACATGACAGGGACGAAGGTGCGCCTCACGCTGGGCAGCGAGCGGCTGGAGGTGGAGAACGCCCGCATCCTCGTGGAGACGGCGCCCGGCGCTCCGCTCAGGAAGGGCAAGGGAGGCGCGAAGAAGCCATGAGCGGCGGCGCGCGGCTGTGGGCCGAGGGCCTCCAGAAGAGCTACCGCAAGCGCCAGGTGGTGCGCGGCGTCTCCTTCAACGTGGCCCAGGGCGAGGTGGTGGGGCTGCTGGGGCCCAACGGCGCCGGGAAGACGACGAGCTTCAACATGGTGGTGGGGCTCGTCACCGCGGACGAGGGCCGCGTGCGCGTGGACGGCGCGGACCTGACGCACCTGCCCATGCACCGGCGCGCGCGCTCCGGGCTCGGCTACCTGCCGCAGGAGGCCTCGATCTTTCGCAAGCTCTCCGTGCGCCAGAACTTCCTGGCCGTGCTGGAGCTGCAGAAGGGGCTGGACCGCAAGGTGCGCGAGCGGCGGGCCCAGGAGCTGATCGACGAGTTCGGCCTGGGCCACGTGGCGGACGCGCTGGGGGAGACGCTCTCCGGCGGTGAGCGGCGGCGCGCGGAGATCGCCCGCTCGCTCATCCCCAACCCCCGCTTCATCCTCTTCGACGAGCCCTTCGCCGGCGTGGATCCGATCAACGTGGGAGACCTCCAGCGGCAGATCGCCCTGCTCAAGCAGCGCGGGCTGGGGGTGCTCATCACGGACCACAACGTCCAGGACACCCTGGGCATCTGCGACCGGGCCTACATCATCGCCCAGGGGCAGATCCTCGAGGAGGGCACCCCCGCCGCGATCGCGGACTCGCCCCGGGCGCGCGCCGTCTACCTGGGAGAGCGCTTCCGCTTGCAAGCGCCGTGAAACCCGCCTCGAAGGCCCGCTGGACGCGCCGTCTGCAGAGGGGCCGAGCGAGCCTCGCCGCGGCCCGGAGTGTATATTGGCCCACCCTTTGCGTTGAGGCTTTAACAGCTTCTGAGAGACCCGGGAGGTCTCCTAAGTCCATGATTCAATTATGGAAATCAGATAATGCAAGCAAAGGGCCACGCTCTTGGGCACTAGACGAATGGAGGGGGTCTTGCTAGTTTGGCACGGTCCTTGATTGAGGCGGCTTCAAGGACATGTTTCTGCTCGGTGGGGAGCCCTAGTCCATGGCGATGGAACTCAAGCAAAGCCTGAAACTCTCGCAGCAGCTGGTGATGACGCCGCAGCTGCAGCAGGCGATCAAGCTCCTGCAGCTGTCGAGGATGGAGCTGCTGGAGCAGGTCCGGGAGGAGATGGAGCAGAACCCGCTGCTGGAGGATCCGGACGAGCGGGCGCCCCTGGATGTGGCGGAGAAGGAGCCAGGCGAGGCCTCGCTGGAGGCGGGCAACGTCGAGGTGCCCCGCGATCAGGAAGCCTCCCTGGTGGGCGACAGCACCCCGGAGTTCAAAGGGGACTCGGACAACCCGCCGGAGATCGACTGGGAGGCCTACCTCAACAGCTACCAGTTCAGCGAGCAGACGACGGCCTCCAACCGGGGCAACGTGGCCACCGAGGACATGCCGTCCTTCGAAGCCAACCTGGTGAAGAAGGAGGATCTGTTCGCCCACCTGCAGGAGCAGATGGGCATGCTGAAGCTGAACGACGCCGAGCGCCGGGTGGGGCTGCTCATCATCGGCAACCTGGATGACGACGGCTACCTGAAGCTGCCGGAGGTGGAGGGAGATCCGCTGATCCGCCTGGCCAACGAGGCGGACGTGCCCATGCACGTGGCGGAGCGGACGCTGCGCCGCATCCAGAGCCTGGACCCGAAGGGCTGCGGCGCCAGGGACTTGCAGGAGTGCCTGCTGATCCAGGTGCAGGCGTTGAAGGAGAAGCAGGCCCCGATGCTGGGGCTGATGATCAAGCGGTACATGAAGTACCTGGAGAGCAAGAACCTGCCGGCCATCGCCAAGGAGCTGAAGGTCACCCTGGAGGAGGTGGTGGAGGCGGCGAAGCTGCTGCCCAAGCTGGATCCGAAGCCGGGGCGCAACTTCAGCGGGGATGACGCGCCGTACATCACCCCGGACGTGTTCGTGTACAAGATGGGGGATGACTACACCGTCGTGCTCAATGACGACGGCCTGTCGAAGCTGCGCATCTCCACCACGTACCGGAACGCGCTGAAGAACGGGGCGGTGTCGCCTGGGCAGACGAAGGAGTTCATCCAGGACAAGCTGCGCAGCGCGCAGTGGCTGATCCGCTCCATCCACCAGCGGCAGCGGACCATCTACAAGGTGACCGAGAGCATCATCAAGTTCCAGCGGGACTTCCTGGACAAGGGCATCGCGCACCTCAAGCCGCTGATCCTGAGGGACGTGGCGGAGGACATCGGGATGCACGAGTCCACGGTGTCTCGCGTGACGACGAGCAAGTACGTGCACACGCCGCAGGGCATCTTCGAGCTGAAGTACTTCTTCAACTCGTCGATCGCGCGGGTGTCGGGCGAGGACACGGCGAGCGAGGCGGTGAAGCACCACATCAAGCAGCTGGTGTCGCAGGAGGATGCGCGCAATCCGCTCTCGGATCAGAAGATCGTGGAGCTGTTGAAGGCGCAGGGCACGGAGATCGCGCGGCGCACGGTGGCCAAGTACCGCGAGGTGCTGGGCATCCTCCCGAGCAGCAAGCGCAAGCGCTACTTCTGAACCCCCGGTCGGGGACCGTTGCTCCTGAACAGGTGCAGGCAACGGGAGTGGGCCAGGGGCGCTCGGCCGTGATAGGCGAGGACCCTTGTGTCGCGGCCTACCTTCACGCCCGTGCTGCACCGGCTGCAGCGGTTCTGGTGGGAGCTCTCGCCGGCGGCGCTGCTGTCCCTGAGCTTCGCGGTGCTCATCATCATCGGGACAATGGGGCTGCTGCTCCTGCCGGGCCTGTATACCGGCGAGCGCCTGCGCCCGCTGGACGCGCTCTTCATGATGACGAGCGCCGTGTGCGTCACCGGCCTGGCGGTGGTGGACACCGCGACGTACTTCACCCGCTGGGGGCAGGCCTGGCTGCTGATCTTCATTCAATTGGGGGGCGTGGGGCTCCTGAGCATGACGACGCTCATCATTGGCGCGCTGGGCCGCAGGCTGTCGCTGCGCAGCGAGGTCATCATCGTCGCCCCCGTGGACTACACCCACCGGCGTGATGTGGTGCACCTCACCCTCGCGGTGCTGCGCTTCACCTTGGGAGCAGAGCTGGCGGGGGCCGTCATGCTGTGGCTGCTGTGGGGGCCTCGGCTCGGGTGGGGCGAGGCGCTGTGGCACGCCGTCTTCCACGCGGTGTGCGCCTTCTGCAATGCGGGCTTCTCCACCTTCAGCACGTCCCTGGTGGACTTCGCCCAGGAGCCGGCCACGCTCGTGGTGGTGTCGCTCCTCATCATCGTCGGGGGCCTCGGGTACCTCAGCTTCGAGGAGACCCTTCGCTGGTGGCGCCTCCGCTCCGGGAAGGGCAGGCGCCGCCTGTCGGTGCACACCTTCGCCGCGCTGACCGCCACCGCGCTGCTGCTGGTCGGCGGCACCGTCCTCTTCGCCGTGTTCGAGTGGCGGGGGGCGCTCGCGGGGCTCGGGCTGGTCGATCGGCTGGCCAACGCCGGCTTCATGTCCGTCACCGCGCGCACCGCCGGCTTCAACAGCCTCCCCTACGCGGAGGTGGGCAACGCGAGCGCCTACCTCACCATCCTGCTGATGGTGGTGGGGGGCTCGCCGGGCAGCACCGCCGGAGGGCTGAAGACGACCACCTTCATGGTGCTCCTGGCGCTGGCGTTCTCGCGCATGAGGGGGCTGCGGCACGCGCGGCTGCACGGGCGGACCATCCCGGCGGGCACCGTCGAGCGCACCGTGAGCGTGGCGCTGCTGGCCTTCGCCCTGATGACGGCGGCGGTGTTCGTGCTGAGCGCCAGCGAGACGCGCGGGCTGGAGACGGCGCAGGCGCGCCAGGCCTTCCTCCCCGTGTTCTTCGAGGTGGTGAGCGCCTTCTGCACCGTGGGGCTGTCCATGGACACCACGGCCAGCCTGAGTGGCTTTGGCAGGTGGGTCATCATCGGGATGATGTTCATCGGGCGCGTGGGGCCCCTGTCGTTCTTCGCGGGCCTGACGCTGCGTGCACGCAGACTGGGGACGGAGGTCCGGCCGGCGCAGGAGGACCTCATCGTCGGTTAGGAGGGCAGCATGAAGCGCATCATCGTGGTGGGCCTGGGCAACTTCGGCGCCAGCCTCGCCGCGCGGCTGCACGAGCTGGGGCAGGATGTCATCTGCCTGGATCCGCGCCACGAGGTAGTGGACGCGATCGGCCCCAAGGTGTCGAGGGCCGTCGTCGCGGACGCCACCCAGCGGGCGGTGCTCGAGGAGGTGGGCGCCCGCCAGGCCGACGTGGCCATCATCTCCACGGGAGACAACCTCTCGGCGAGCATCCTCACCCTGCTGGCGCTGAAGGACTTCGGCGTGGGCCAGATCTTCGTGAAGGTGCGCTCGGACGACCACGCGCGCATCGCGGATGCCCTGGGCGCCACGGAGAGCATCTTCCCCGAGCGCGAGTCGGCCCTCGGGCTGGCCTCGCGGCTGACCAGCGGGAAGCTGCTGCAGTACGTCCAGCTCGGCGCGGAGTTCGGCCTGCAGGAGATGCCGGTGCCGAATGCCTGGAATGGCAAGTCGCTGCGCGAGCTGGCGCTCCCCCAGCGCTACCGCGTCAACGTGGTGGCCGTGCACGACATGTTGACGGACCGGATGATCCCCATCCCGGAGCCGGACAGGCCGCTGACGCAGTCGGACACGCTGCTGGTCGCCGGAGAGCCGAGCGCCCTGGAGCGCATCACGAAGCTGAGGTGAAAGGGCGCTCGCGCTGGCGCTGAAGCTGGTCCATCCGATTTTTGAAAACCGGCCCTGTTGGCTGGACCAGCTGCTGGGCACGATAGGCCCATGAACCAGAACGTTACGGACACGGAGCTTCTCCGCAGGGCCCTCATCCCGCTGGTCGTCCCCCCGGTGACCCTGGAAGGGCGCGCGGTGCGGCTGGAGCCGCTGCGCCCGGAGCACGCCTCGGCGCTGGCCTCCCTCCTCGAAGACGAGATCTTCGAGTTCACCTCCCAGGTGCTGCGCACACAGGCGGACGTGGAGGCCTACATCGCCGCGGCGCTGGCGGCCGCCGAGCGAGGAGCCGAGCAGCCCTTCTTCATTCGAGAGCGGGAGACCGGAGCGCCGCTGGGCACCACGCGCTACCTGACGATCTCTCGCCAGGACAGGAGCCTGGAGATCGGCCACACGTGGCTGGGACGGCGGGCCTGGCGCACGCGGGTGAACACCGAGTGCAAGTTCCTCCTGTTCCGGCATGCCTTCGAGCAGCTCCAGGTGATGCGCGTCCAGTTCAAGACGGACCGGCGCAACGCGCGCTCGCGGGCCGCCATCGAGCGGATTGGCGCGAAGTTCGAGGGCATCCTGCGCCATCACATGCTGGTGCGCGGAGGGGTGGTGCGGGACTCGGCGGTCTACAGCGTCATCGACACCGAGTGGCCCGAGGTGAAGGCGCGGCTGGAGGAGCAGCTGGCGCGGGGGTGATAGGGTCGCGAGTCGCATGTTCGACTCTTCAAGACTCTCCTCTTCCCGCTGTGTCGTGTCGTCTCTCATCCTCCTCGGGCTGCTCGCTGGCTGCGGCGGGCGCACCGAGACCCGCCCCGTCTCCCTGGAGGATCTCTCCAGCCGCACGCTCACCTTCGCGCTCGTGGACCTGGACCTGCTGGGGACTCCGCAGGCGGCCGGCTCGCACCGCTTCACCTTCACGCTCTCGCAGGCGGAGGATGGCTGCACCCGGCTCGTTGACGGGGTGACGGCGACCTTCAATGGCCTGCCCATGGAGCTGGAGCCCGGGGGCGTCCCGGATACGGGAGGCGGCCGCGACGTGTGCGAGGAGACGCGCGCGTGGATCGACTTCGATCCGGCGGAGTGGGACGCCGAGCCCATCGAGGACGCTCGCGTCTTCCTCCAGGGCGCCGACGGCGGCCGCGCCGTGTCGCTCATCATCCACGCCGCGAAGACCAAGCGTCACTTCGCCTACCAGGGCGTAGGCACCGGAGAGACGCTGCGCCGGGGCCAGCGGTACACGTACCAGTGGCTGCCGGTGGAGGAGACCCCCGGGCCCGTCACGGCCACCCTGCTGCGCGAGGAGGGGCGCGCGCCGGCCACCCTCCAGGTCGAGCAGGACGGGGGCCTCGCGAGCTTCACGCTCTCCGAGGCCACGCCCGTGGCCACCCACCTGCTGACCCTGAGCGCCAGCCTGCCCGGCGAGGTGATCGAGTGCGAGGGCGTGGCCACCTGTGAGGGCACCATCCTCCACACCCAGGACTTCGAGGTGACTGTCGCGCCCTGAGCGGCCGGGCCGCTCGCCCTCCAGGCGACAGAGCTCCTGGGCCATCCTCCGCCCCGCGCGAGGGTGGTTGCCGGACCCGGGTACCGCGCCCACCGTGGGTAGGGACCCCCTGGAGGACCCATGCCCCGCAACCCCGATCCGCGCGAAGCTGGCCCCAAGACGCCCTTCGCCGAGCAGCCCCAGCCGCACCCCGGCATCGAGGAGCGGATGCAGGAGGCGCCGGACTATGGCGAGCAGTCCTACAAGGGGCTCGGTCGGCTGAAGGATCGGGTGGCGCTCGTCACGGGCGGAGACAGCGGCATCGGCCGGGCGGTGTGCCTGGCCTTCGCCCGCGAGGGCGCCGACGTGGCCTTCGCCTACCTCAACGAGTACGAGGACGCGGAGAAGACGCGGCGGCTGCTGGAGGACGAGGGCCGTCAGGTACTCCATATGGCCGGCGATCTGGCTGTCGAGGCGCACTGCCGCAAGCTCGTCGAGGAGACGGTGAAGCGCTTCGGCCGCATCGACGTGCTGGTGAACAACGCCGCCTTCCAGGGCAAGGAGGTGGAGACGTTCGAGGAGCTGGACGCCGAGCGCGTCGAGCGCACCTTCCGGGTGAACATCCTGGCCATGTTCCACCTGGTCCGGCTGGCGCTGCCGCACATGAAGCCGGGCAGCACCATCATCAACGTCGCCTCCATCCAGGCCTATCAGCCCTCGCCTGGCCTCCTCGACTACGCGAGCACCAAGGGCGCCATCGTCACCTTCACCAAGGGCCTGGCGCAGTCGCTCATCGAGCGCGGCATCCGCGTCAACTGCGTGGCCCCCGGGCCCGTGTGGACGCCGCTCATCCCGCAGTCCTTCAGCGGCGAGCACCTGAAGAAGTTCGGCGAGAGCAGCCCCACGGGCCGCCCCGCGCAGCCCGCGGAGCTGGCGCCCTCCTTCGTGTTCCTCGCCAGCGACGAGTCCCGCTACGTCAACGGGGAGATCCTCGGCGTCACCGGCGGCAAGGTCCTCGCGTGAGCGGCCTCGGAGCGCGAGCCGGCGGCGCGGGCCCTGGCGTCATCAACCCGCGGACACGCCAGCGCTCTTTGTTCGCCAGCAAACTGGGCTGCGCCTTCACCCGGAAGGGCGCGGTGAAGACGCGCACGCTCCAGGACACCGGCATCCCCGGACTTTACGTCGCTGGCGATGCCGCGCGGGATGTGCAGTTCGTGATCGTCGCCGCCGCGGAAGGGGCCAAGGCGGCCCTGGCGATCAACAAGTCCCTGCGCATCGAGGACTGTGTAGAACCCAACCCAGCACGTGACTCGCCCTTCGCTGTCCCGGAGCGCATGGAAGTGGCTGAATCCTCACGGGATTAGAGCGGGAATAAGCCCTTTCGTCCACCTGTCGGATGGAGAGGGATGCCAGTCCCCGGGGCTTTGTCGCGCGGCCCACATAGGGGGGGGCGGTTGCTTTTGTCCCCCCAGACCGTTTCTGATCTGTGACGGAGCACCGTCCTACCCACGGAGGAGGCAGCTACGCATGCAGATGAACATCACCTTCCGCCAGTTCGGCACGTCGGATTCCCTCAAGGAGTACGCACGCGAGAAGGTAGAGCGAGTGAACCGGTTGCTGGACAGGGCCGGTGAAGCGCATGTGGTGCTCTCTCTCGAACGCCATCTGCACCATGCCGACATCACGATCCACTCGGGCTCATGGGTGCTCAGAGGCAGAGAGAAGAGCGAGGACATGTACGCGTCCATCGATCTGGCGATGGACAAGATCGAGCGGCAGCTGCGCCGCTACAAGGACAAGCTCAAGTCCCACCACGGCAAGGAGCGCGTGCACCACCGGCAGGATCTGATGAAAGAGCTGGGGCGCGTGCGCCACGCCGTCTTCGAGATGCCGGAGGATCTGGACGCGCAGCAGGAGCAGCGCGCTCCCGAGGCCGCCGCGCCCGCACAGGCAACCACCGAGGCCGCGGAGCCCACGCCGCGCATGCTGCGCACCACGCACCTCACGGTGAAGCCGCTCAAGGTGGACGAGGCGGTGATGCAGATGAACCTGATGGACAACGACTTCTACGTCTTCCACAACGTGGACTCGAACTCGATGTGCGTCGTCTACCGCCGCAAGGATGGACAGTACGGCCTCATCGAGCCGCACGCGCCGGAGCCGACCTCCGCGGCGGCGCGGTAGCCTCCCCCTGAAACGACACGCGCTCCGCCTCCCGCAGGGGTGAGGCGGAGCGCGGTGGAGGAGGCCTCGGGAGTGCCCCGGGGCAGCGCCTCTAGCGGGTCTTCGTGCACGCGCTGCGCGGCAGCTTGTGGAGCTCCGCCTGCCAGCGGGCGAAGCGCGCGGGGGAGACCGCGGGGGAGTAGGTCTCCGTGTAGCTGGCGAGCGCCAGGGTGAGCAGCGTGGCCATCTCGCCCAGCGGGCGCGCCTGGAGGCTCTCGGGGAAGTCCACGTAGAAGCCCTCCTCGAGCGGGCCGGCGCAGTCGCGCTTGCCGGAGTAGCCCCCTTCCACGCGCGTCATGTAGTAGGCGCAGGAGCCCACCCGGGCCAGCATCACGTCCTGCTTCACGAGGATGTCCACGGGGGCCCCGCCGAAGGTGCCGGAGGCGCGGGTGTCATCGCCCTCGGAGAGCTCCAGGTTGACGCCCCGCGTCCCGAAGATGCCCGTCACCTGCTGGTAGTCCCACTTCAGATCCACGGGCTGATCCCGGAAGCGGCCGCGCGCCCCGTCCGCCTTGAGCGCCAGCGCCGAGCTGGGGCCGGTGAGGTAGGTGCTCGTGACGACCATGGGCTCGGCGGACCGCTGGCCCATCCGGATCCTTTCGCCCCCCGCGCGAAGGCCGCTCCCAGCGCCAGCACACCCCACAGTGAAGACGAGAAGAGACGACAGCAGCAGTGAGCGAGACATGGACTTCCTCCGTTCCGTTCGTTGGCGGTGACGAGAGGAAGAACGCGGAGTGGGAAAAGACATATCGCGCCAGGCGCGAGCTAGCGCGCGGCGCCCTGAGGACCGAGCGCCGTCTTCCCGCTGCTCGAGGAGTCGGGCCTGGAGGCCTCGCGCTGCCCCACCGGATCCAGCACGTGGCCGAAGGTGAGCACGCGCAGGTTCACCGGCAGGCGGCCCGGCGTGCCGATCTCTCCGAAGAGGGCGGCGGCGGCGGCGGCGGTGGAGGCGGGCTGGTACGAGTAGACGGCGAGCACGGCGCGGGCCTCGTCCACCAGCTCGGCCAGGTAGGGCAGCCCCATGGACACCACCACCACGGGGCGGCCCGTGGCGGCGGCCATGGTGACGAGCTCCGCCTGGCGTGAGTTGATCAGCCCCACCACCACCACGTCCGCGGAGAGCGCGGCCTTCCGTGCCTTCCGCCGCAGCGCGGCGCGCTCGGTGGCGGTGGGGTAGGCGGGGACCTCCAGCACGGAGGCGTGCGGGGCCCGGGCGAGGATGGCCTCTCCCAGCGAGGGCTCGGCGGTGATGACGGCGATGCGGGCCTCTCGAGCCAGGGGGAAGTGGCGTCCGTCCGTGCGCAGCAGGGTGGCGGAGGCGCGGGCGATGCGGTGGGCCACCTCGCTGTTGCCAGGGGGCGGCGGGGTGGCGAGCCGCTCCTCCAGCCGGGGCGGGGTGGCGAAGAGGCCCCGGCGCACCTTGGCGGTGAGGATGCGGCGCACGGCCTGCTCCAGGCGCGCGAGCGGCAGCTCCCCGCTGCGCGCGGCCTCCAGCAGGGCCTCGTAGGCCTCCGTCTTCTTCTCCGGCCCCCAGGGGACGAGCACCATGTCCGCGCCGGCCCGCACCGCCAGCACCGCCGCGCGGCCCACCCCGTAGCGCTGGACGATGGCGTCCATCTCCAGCTCGTCGGTGATCACCAGCCCCTCGAAGCGCAGCTCCTGGCGCAGCAACCCGCTCAGCACCTGGGGGTGGAGCGTGGCCGGCACGTCATCCCCGGTGAGGCGGGGGATGGCCACGTGGGCCGTCATCAGCCCGTCCAGCCCGTCCTGGATGGTGGCGCGGAAGGGCTCCATCTGCAGGAGCACCTCCTCGCGCGTCTCGCGCATCACCGGCAGCGCCTTGTGGCTGTCCTCGTCCGTGGAGCCGTGGCCGGGGAAGTGCTTGGCCACCGTGACGAGCCCCGCGTCCTGCTGCCCCCGCACGAAGGCCCGGCCCAGCTCGGAGACGAGCGACACGCTGTCGCCGTAGGAGCGCACGCCGATGACGGGGTTGCGCGGGTTGAGGTTCACGTCCAGCACGGGCGCCAGGTTCATGTTGAAGCCCAGCCGCCGCAGGTCCTCTCCCTGGGCCCTCCCCGCCGCGTAGGCCAGCTCCGCGGAGCGCGTGGCCCCCAGCGCCATGTTGCTGGGCAGCACCACCACCTGGTCGCTCACGCGCACCACGTTGCCGCCCTCCTGATCCAGCGCGAGGAAGGGAGGGATGTGGTCAATCAGCAGCCGGCGCAGCCCCTCGTTGAGGCGCGCCACCTGCTCGGCGTCCCGCACGTTGTGCTTGAAGAGGCACACCCCGCCCACCCTGCGGCCGCGCACCAGCGCCTCCACCTGCTCGTCCACCTCCGTGCCGATGAAGCCCACCATGAGCAGCTGCCCCACCTGATCCTCCAGGGAGAGGCCAGCGAGCAGGCTCTCCACCCGGCTCGTGGACACCGGGGGGAGGCCCGCGGGGGGCGGGGCGGAGGGCGTCGGGAGGGAGCTGGCGCTGGGGGAGGGCGCGGAGGCGCACAGGCCGAGGGAGAGCAGCAGGGCGAGGGGGACGAGGTGACGGGCAGACACGCTCCCGAGAGCCTAGTCGAGAGACGCAACCCCCTCCACCTTGCTTGCTGGTGAGCGAAGCCGGCCAAGGAGGGGCAGGCGACCCTTGCGCGAAAGAGGAGCGAGGAGTAATTGCCCCCCGGAGTCGAGAGAGCGCCACCGCGGGAGCGCCAGTGAGAATCTCCGAGTTCCTCAGCCCCCAAGCCGTCATCGCGGACATGCAGGCGCGCACCAAGCCCGAGGTGCTGCGCGAGCTGAGCGCGGCTCTCGTGCGCGCCCACCCGCAGCTCCAGGAGGAGAAGCTGGTGGAGGTGCTGCGCGAGCGAGAGAAGCTGGGCTCCACGGGCATCGGTGAGGGGGTGGCCATCCCCCACGGCAAGCTGCCGGGGATGACGCAGCTGCTGGCCACCTTCGGGGTGTCCCGCGAGGGGCTGGACTTCGAGGCGATTGACGGCAAGCCCACCCACCTCTTCTTCGCGCTGGTGGCGCCGGAGAACAGCGCGGGGGTGCACCTCAAGGCGCTGGCGCGCATCTCCCGGCTCTTCAAGAACCCGCGCTTCCGGACCGCCATCCTCGAGGCGCCCACCGCCGCGGACATCCACGCGCTCATCGTCCAGGAAGACGCCAGGCCCTGAGCGGGCCGGGGGGCCTCATGGAAATCGTTCTTCGGCCGATCCAGGACCGCTTCTTCCAGGAGGCGGTGCTGCCGTTCCTCACCCGGGCGATGGTGGATGTGCCCGGGGCGCTGGAGGGGCTGGTGGGGCTGCTGGGGGATGAGCAGGCCCGCTTCCTCTGTGAGGAGCTGCTCTCCTCCGGGCTCCAAGGTGGCGTGCAGGCCGTGGCGCCCGAGTCCTGGGCGGAGCTGGTGGAGCAGCTCGTCTTCCAGCAGTGGCGCGAGGGCGCCGCGGGGTGGGAGAGCGCGGGGCAGCGGGCCGGGTACGCGGGCGACTGGGACGAGGCGCTGCACCTGGCGCTGATGGTGGAGCTGCCGGACTACCCCTACGCGAACACGCGCGACGCGCGGGCGGTGCGGGACGCGTTCCGGCTGAAGCCCCAGGCGGGGCTGGGGATGGCCTCGCTGATGGCGGGCGTGTGGGAGCCCTTCCCGGACTTCCTCCCGGAGCAGGTCCTCTCCACGCAGGGGCGGGGCGAGTACGTGCCCAAGGCGCGCTTCGCCTTCGCGGACTGGGCCTGGCGGCCGGCCAACGAGGTGGCGCAGTGGCAGTCGAGCCTGCCAGGCAAGCTGGAGCGGCTCCTCGCCCGGGAGCAGGAGCGGCTGCAGCTGTCCTCGCTGCCGGAGCGGGAGGAGCTGCTGGCTTGGTGGGGGGGCAAGGCCTCGCAGCCGCCACCCCTGGCGGTGCTCTTCTCCGGGCTGGGCCCGCGCGCGCCTGGATGGATCCACGAGCTGGGCGTCATCTGCGGCCACGTGCACGAGGCGGCGCGCGAGCGGGCGGCGCTCGTCTCGCTGGTGACGAAGGGCTTCGAGGTCCGCCTCTGAGCTAGGGAGCCTGCGCCGCCGCGGCGCCCGGCGTCTCCAGGAGGATGGTGACGGGGCCGTCATTGATGAGGGCCACCTTCATGTCCGCGGCGAAGATGCCGGTGCCCACCGTGAGGCCGCGGGCGCGCAGCTGCTCACAGGCGCGCTCGTAGAGGGCCTTGGCCCCCACCGGCTCCATGGCCTCGATGAAGCTGGGGCGCCGGCCCTTGCGCGCATCTCCATATAAGGTGAACTGGCTCACCACGATGAGCTGCCGGTGCGTGTCCTCCAGGGACAGGTTCATCTTGCCGGCCGCGTCCTCGAAGATGCGCAGCGTGGCCAGCTTCTCCACCATCCACGCCACCTCCGCCTCCGTGTCCCCCTTGCCCACGCCCAGCAGCACCAGCAGCCCCGGCCCGATCGCGCTCACCTTCTCCCCGTTGACCGTGACTGACGCCTCGAGCACCCGCTGCACCACCGCCCTCATCGCATCCTCCTGGATTTTCTTGGCCTACAGTGTAGGCGATCATCTCACTTAGGATCATTTTTCGAGATGTAAGCAACCAAAAATGCAGATCGCGGAGAATCAGGATCAAGAACTACAACGCCCCACCTTTGTCCCGTTGCCGCCGTAAACAAGGAGCCAGCCATGGGTATCCCGTCCGTTCAGAACCGCAGCTACAGCAACACCCGTAGCGTCGAGCGTGACACCCGCACGGGTGAGACGACGCGGGCCCAGAAGACCACCACCGAGACGACCAACCAGGTCAAGCCGGAGGTCAAGAACAACGGCGCCAAGGCCGAGGTCGAGCTCTTCAAGGCGGACAAGTTCGAGCGCGAGGCCAACGCCCTCCACAAGGAGGGCAAGTTCGGCGGCGAGGGCAGCACGTTCTCCGGCGAGGGCAACGTGAAGGTCGGCTCGGCGGGCGTGTCCGCCGAGGGCGGGGTGACGGCGGATCTGGCCAAGGGCCAGGTGAAGGCCAGCGGGGAGGCGGAGGCGCACGCCAACCTGGTGAGCGCCGAGGGCAAGGTCAAGGCGGACTACGGCATCGGCAGCACCGAGGTGTCCGGCAAGGCCAACGTGGGCGCCGAGGCCAAGGTCAATGGCGAGGTGGTCATCGACCCGCTGCACGGCGATGTGGCGGCCTCCGCGGGCGGCGAAGTGTTCGTGGGCGCGCGCGCCTCGGCCGAGGTGGCGCAGACGGTGGGCCCGGTCACCGGCAAGGTGGGCGGTGAGGTGATGGCGGGCGTGGGCGCCGAGTTCGAGGCGGACGTGGGCCTCAAGGACGGCAAGCTCTCGGCCAACTTCGATATCGGCGCCTCCCTGGGCATCGGCGCCAGCCTGGAGTTCGGCGTCGAGGTCGACGTGGGCAAGGCCGTGGACACCGCCAAGGACGTGGCGAACGCGGTGGGTGACGCGGCCAGCACCGCGGCCAACGCGGTGGGCGACGCGGCCGAGAAGGCCAAGGACTTCCTCACCGGCTGGTAGTTCCCTGGCGGCACCTGTCGCCCTCTTTGAAGGCGACAGGCAAGCCGGCCTGAGCGAGAATCCGGCGCCATGAGCGCTGCTGAGAAACTCCTCGAGGCGGGTCAGACAGCAAAGGCGAAGGCGGCGGCGGAGCAGGCCCTGGCGAAACAGCCCCAGGACCGCTCCGCCCTCGTCGTCTTGAGCAAGGTGCTGCTGCTGGAGGGGCAGCTCGACAAGGCCGAGCAGCACCTCGCCCGCGCCGAGAAGCTGGGCGCCACGGCGGACACGCTGCTGTTGCGCGCCAACCTCGCCTCGCAGCGCGGGCAGCTGGAGCCCGCCGCGGGCTTCTTCCGCTCGGCCGTCTCGAAGGATCCCAAGCGCGCCGAGGCCTGGTTCGGGCTGGGGCTGGTGCTCTTCAAGCAGGCGGAGCTGGCCGAGGGGCTGACGGCGCTGGAGAAGGCCGCACAGCTCCAGCCGAAGAACGCCGTCTTCGTCTACCGGCTCGGGCAGGTGCAGCTGGAGGCCGGGCAGCACGAGCAGGGCATCGCGACGATCGCTCGCGCCATCACCGTGCAGCCGCGCTTCCTGGCGCCCTACCTCTCGCTGATCCAGGTGCTGGTGGAGGACGGGCGGGCGCTGGAGGCGCGTAAGGTGGCGGAGGAGGGGCTGAAGGCCCTGCCCAACAACCCGCGGCTGCTGTCCGCGCTCACGGCCATCTCGCTGGGCATGGGGGACGCGAAGACCAGCTACCAGGCCGCCTCCACGCTGGCGGCCCAGCGCCCGAAGGATCCCAAGGCCCAGGCCAACCTCGCCCTGCTGCTGCTGCTCAAGGGCCAGCGCGAGGAGGCGCTGCACATCTGCCGCACCCTGGAGAGCCTGGGGGTGAACACCGCGGAGCTGAAGATGATCGAGGCCACCGCGCACGAGGCGGCCGAGCCGCCGGCCTACGAGAAGGCGATGGCGGCCTACGAGGAGGCGATGGCGCTGGAGCCGGACGGGTGGAAGGCGCCCAACAACCTGGGGCAGCTGCTGCTGCGCATGCCGGCCACGCCGCCGGAGAAGCACATGCCGCGCGCCATCACGGTGCTGGAGGAGGGGGTGCGGCGCAAGCCGGACCAGCCGGAGCCGCACCTCAACCTGGCGCTGGCGTACACGCGCGCGGGGGACACGGCGAAGGCGCAGGCCGAGGCCCGGCAGGTGCTCATGGCGTACCTGCCCGAGGGCGACAGCCTGCGCGAGCAGGCCGAGCGGCTGCTGAAGGCGCTGGGCTGAGCCCGCGGGCCCGGCTCAGAAGCCGTAGCGCCCGGGCGCGAGGATCCCCGCCGGATCCAGGGCCTGCTTGAGGCGCTTGAGCAGCGCGCGCGAGTCGTCCTGCACGGGGAGCTCCTCGGGGAAGCCGGGGAGGCCCAGGCGCATGGGGTAGTAGCCGGTCTGGGTGAACTCGCGCTGGAGGGCCTGGTAGCAGGCCATGGCGCGAGCGTCCTCGCCGGCGGTCTCCCGGTCGTACGCGAGCGCCACCACCAGGTAGAGGCAGCGCGGGGCCAGGGCCAGGAAGGCGACGTTGGCTTCCAGGGCGAACATGCGCGGCACCCGGCTGGCGATGCCGCACGCCTCGCGGGCGCGCTCGCTGGTGAAGGGCACGGCCACCGAGCACCAGATGAAGCCGCACTGATCTCTATCCGGGTGGGGCTCGGGGGGCATGGGGTTGCGCTTGCGCCAGTAGGCCATGGCCATGTTGTCCGAGGGCTTGCCGTGGAAGGGGCTCTCGTAGTCCGCGTCCCGCTCCAGCACGATGCGCCTGGCCAGCCCCTCCACCGCGGTGGCCAGCCGCCGCTCGAGGAGCGCCCCGAGCTCCTCGTCCGGCGCGGTGACGGCGCCGCTGATGGCCCACCGGCCGAAGTCCTCGCGGAAGGTGTCCAGGAAGAAGCCGGGCAGGGGCGTGCGCCCATGGGTGGCCTGATAGGGGTACTGCATCCCCACGCTCAGCGCCTTCACGTCGTTCCAGAAGAAGAAGCTGTTGCGCAGGGTGCCCTCCAGCGCGAGCGCCTGGAGCCGATCCATCACCTCCCAGAGGTGCTCGTCATCCTTCACGGAGAAGACGAACTCGCGCAGGTAGGGCGCCTTCTTCACCAGCCAGAACGTCATGCGCGTCACCACGCCCAGGGCGGACTGGCTGAACAGCCCGTCCAGCGAGGGCCCCAGCCCCCAGCGGTACACGGGGGCGGAGTGGGCGTTGGGGAAGCGCGCGTGGCCCGTCTCCACGCGCTCGCCGGTGGGCAGCACCACCTCCAGGCCGCACACGTGGTTGAAGATGTCGGCGTGGGGCCCGCGGCCGTCGCCGCGCTCCAGCGCGTTGCCGATCAGGCTGCCCTCGGGCGAGCCGCCGATGGTGGTGATGAAGAGCGGGCTGCCGCGCTCCTTGAGCCAGGTGTACGCCTGCCGGAAGGTGACGCCGGGCTCGACGGTGAGGTAGGCCAGCTTCTCGTCATAGGCGAGGATGCGGTTCATCCGCGCCAGCTCCAGCAGCACGCACCCATCGCGCGGCGGCACGCGAGAGCCGTAGCCCCAGTTGCGCCCGCCGCTGACGGGGTAGACGGGGACGGCGTGGGACTGGGCGATGCGCAGGCAGGCCTGCACCTCGGCGGTGCTCGAGGGGCGGAGGATGGCGGGGATGCGCTGGGTGGTGGCGAAGGTCGCCGTCTCGGCCGACGCGAGCGCCTCCGGCTCGGTGATGACGTGCGCCTCGCCCAGGGCGGAGCGCCACTCGGCCAGCGCGGCCTCCAGCCCGCTCATGAGCACACCTGCCGGCTTCCGGGGGAGACCAGGATTCGACACGGGGGGACGCTGGCGATGGGGGGGCTCACGTGCCCAGTCTGGTCCGCCAACTCCGTGAAAGGGAAGCGGTCTAGAGGGAAGGGACTTTGCATGCCTCGGAGTCAGTCCAGGAAGCGGCGCTCCCAGCGGCGCGTCTCCTCCCTGGACTGGTAGAGGACGCGGCCGTCCTGATGGAAGAGCCAGGGCTCCAGCACTCGAGCCAGCTCCCGGTAGGCAGGCAGCCCCTCGCCGCGCTCGGCATCTCCCGCTTCGGGCCAGGCCCCCAGGGTGATGGCGACCTTGTCACCCGCCAACTCCTGCACGGTGGTACCCGGGCTGTGGAGCCGCGCGCGCAGCCCCGCGGCCCCGCCCAGCTCTCCCAGCAC